>DASSVA010000248.1:0-17326 GCA_035706385.1 Solimonas sp.
TTCGACCTGTTCCGGCGTCAGGTTGCCGCTGCCGTTGTCGGCGAGGTCCTTGGCGAGGATCAGCAGGCTGTTGAGCGGCGTGCGCAGCTCGTGCGACATGTTGGCGAGGAATTCCGACTTGTAGCGGCTCGCCTGTTCGAGATCGCGGTTCTTGACTTCGAGTTCGCGCTGGAACGTCAACAGGCGCTCGTTGAACTCGTTGAGCGTGCGGCTCCTGTCGGCGAGCGTCTCGTTGGCGTTGCGCAGCTCCTCGGCCTGCACGCGCAGCTCCTCTTCGGATACGCGCAGCCGCCGGCCCTGATCTTCGAGCGCGAGGTTCTTGGCGCCGAGCGCTTCGTGGGCAGTGCGCAGTTCCTCCTGCTGCATGCGCAGCGCTTCCGCCGACGCCTGCAGTTCCTCGGCCTGTGCGCGCGTTTCGTCGAGCAATTCGCGCGTGCGGATCGCGCTGCCGAGCGCTTCCAGCGCCAGTCCGATCGGGCGCATCGCCTCTTCGAGCAGTTCTTCTGTGGTTTCGTCGAGCGCCTTGAACGTCGCCAGTTCGAGCACGCCGGCGATACGGTTGATGCCGGGCAGCGGCCACAGCCGCACGCACGCCGGCACCGCTTCACCGAGGCCGGATGCGATACGCAAGTAATCGGCCGGCACCGGCGCCAGCGTGACCGGCCTGCCGCTGCGCAGGCATTCGGCCGCGAGGCCGTCGCGCAGCGCACGCGCCGCGCCATGCGGTTCCTGATAACCGTAACTGCCGATCGGAAGCAGCGTGTCGTCATCGTTAGCTCGGCGCAGCAGCACGCCATAGCCGGCGCTGAGCAGCGGGCAGAGATAGGCGAGGGCTGCGTTGCCGAAGCTGCGGTCGTCGTACTGCTGCGACAGCTCGCTGCTGAGCCTGGCGAGATGGTGTTTCAGCCATTCGCGCTTCTGCACTTCCTGCGCCGCCTTGCGGAAGGCTTCGATCGCGCGCGCGATCGCGCCGACCTCGTCGCCGCGCTGGGTGTGCGGTATGTCGATGCCCAGGTCGCCGGCCGTCAGGCGCGCGACCTGCTCGGTGAGACGGCGCATCGGCGTGGCGAGCGAGCGCTGCACGACCGCGAGCGCCAGCACACAGAAGATGAAACCGAGGAGCAGCGAGCCGATCGCCAGCCGGCGGATGTTGTCGAGCTGGCGGCTCAGCGTGCGGTTGCGGATGCCGAGCAATGCCTGTTCGGCGTCGGCGGCCTGTTTGATCTGGATCTGGAGCGCGTCGGTCAGCTGCTTGCCGCGACCGCTTGCGACCAGTGTCGAGGCTTCGCCACGCTGTCGATTTTCGATCTCGTCGATCTCGATGGTTGCGATTTCGTCGCGCCACTGCGTCATCATGCCGATGATGCGATGAAAACGCGCCTGTTGTTCGGCGTTGTCGGTGGTCAGTGACAGCAGTTGCCGGGCGACGGCATCGAAGTTCCGCGCGGCCGTGCGGTACGGTGCCAGGAATTCTGCGCGACGGCTTGCGACCAGGCCGCGCAGGCTGCTTTCCTGCTTCAGGATCTGCAACTGCAGATCACCAGTCAGCGACAGCACTTCGGTCGTGTGATCGGTCCACTGCCGCGCCTCGCGAACCTGCTGCTGATTGAGCAGAAATGCGCCGGCCGTCAGCACGAACAGGCCCATCGTGCCGCCGAGCAGCCACAGTGCCTTCGTGCGCAGGCTGCTGTTGGTCAGCAAGTTGCGCGAAAGGCCGATCTGGTTGGTGTTCATCGGCTTCTCAAGGATGCGTTGCGGAGCGCTTTCAGGTCACGACGTCGGCCGTGCGGCGACCCGTCAGTTCGGCAATGCGCGCGAGCCGGTCGATCGCCGTCGCCAGCGGCGCCAGCGCGTCCGCGGTCTTCCAGTGCAGGCTCGCGCTTTCGTGCGCGTAGCGTTCGAGATAGACGCGCAGCGTCGCGCCCTTGGTGCCGGTGCCGGACAGGCGCAGCACGACGCGCGCGTCGTCGCCACAGACGATGCGCAAGCCCTGGCCGCCGGCGATGCTGCCGTCGCTGCGGTCGCGATAGCTGAAGTCGTCGGCGAGGCTGACGGTCCGGTCGGCGAACGATTTTCCTTGGAGGCCGGCGATGGCGCCGGCCGCCGCCTGCATCACCGCTTCGGCCTGGCTCGCGCTCAGTTCTTCGTAGTCGTGACGCGCGAAATAGTGGCGGCCGAATTTCGCCCAGTGCGCATCGGCGATCTCGCGCACCGATTTGCCGCTCGCCGCCAGCACGTTGGCCCACGCCAGCACCGCCCAGACGCCGTCCTTTTCGCGCGTATGGTTCGAGCTGGTGCCGAAGCTTTCCTCGCCACAGATCGTGACGTCGCCGGCATCGAGCAGATTGCAGAAAAACTTCCAGCCGGTCGGCGTTTCGAACAGCGGCACGTTCAGCGATCTGGCGACCTGGTCGGCGGCGCGACAGGTCGGCATCGAGCGGGCGATGCCGCGGATGCCGTCGCGATAGCCGGGCAGCAGATGCAGATTGGCGGCGAGCATCGCCAGCGAATCGCCGGGCGAAACGAACAGGCCGCGGCCGAGAATCATGTTGCGGTCGCCGTCGCCGTCGCTGGCGGCGATCAGATCGGGCGCGTCTTCCTCGAACGCCAGCTCGGCGAGATGGCGGGCGTGGATCAGGTTCGGATCGGGATGGCCGCCGCCGAAGTCTTCGAGCGGCACGGCGTTCATCACGCTGCCGTTCACGGCGCCGAGCATGTCGACGAAGATGCGCTGCGCGTACGGGCCGGTGACGGCGTGCATCGCGTCGAAGCGCAGCCGCGCGCCGCGTTTGAGCCAGTCGCGGAGGCGGTCGAAATCGAACAGGCGCTGCATCAGCGCCGCGTAGTCGTCGACGCAATCGACGATCTCGACGACGGTATCGCCGAGCCGCTGTTCGCCGCGCCGGTCGATGTCGATGCCGCCGCCTTCATGGACGCGATAGCGCTGGATCGTCTTGCTGTGTTCGTAGAGCCGCGCCGTCAGGCTCTCGCCGGCCTGGCCGCCGCCGGCGATGTTGAACTTGATGCCGAAATCGCCGTCGGCGCCGGCCGGATTGTGGCTCGCGGTCAGCAGCAGGCCGCCGGCGGCGTTGCGCACGCGGATCAGGTTCGATGCCGCCGGCGTCGACAGCAGACCGCCCTGGCCGATGACGAGACGCGCGACACCGTTGGCGGCGGCGAGCGACGCGGCGGTCTGGATCGCGTCGCGGTTGTGATAGCGGCCGTCGCCGCCAATGATCAACGTGCCGCCTTTCAGTTCGGGCACGCAATCGAAGATCGACTGCAGGTAATTTTCGAGATAGTGCGGCTGCTGGAATACCGCGACTTTCTTGCGCAGGCCGGCGGTGCCGGATTTCTGATCGTGATAGGGCCGGGTCGGCAGCTCGCGGATCGGCATTTTTCCATTCCTTCTTTGGTGGGAAGTTGATCGGTATCTTATAGTCGCGCCATGCAGGCTACTACGCATCTTTGTCCTTGCTGCGGCAAGCCGCGCCGCATCGCCCATCTGCTCGAACTCTACGAGCGGAATTACCGCATGCTGTTGCGATTGCTGCCACAACTCGACGGCCATGCGACAAACCAGCGCGCAGTGTCGCGCAGCGAGCATGACTGTCCGCTGCATCTGGAAGTCGTCGAGCGCGACCGCTACACGCAGACCGTGCGGCTGACCTACGAGTTCACCGACGAGACCGGCGTGCGCCGGCAACCGGATCTGTGGGTGCGCCTGTATCGCGACGCCGCGGTCGCCGAAGCGCTCGAATGCAGCCAGCGTCCGCCGTGGCAGGCCGAGGACGATGCCGATCCCGCCGCGCACGCGTTTCTCTCGGCGCAGTGGCGGCGCAATCTGCTGCTCAACAAATGGCTCGACTATCTGCTCGAACGCGGTCATGCGTTCGATGCGCAATCGGTGGCGGAAGCCGAGAGCCAGCTGGCCTGAACGCGCTAGGTTTCGCGCAACTGTTTCGGAAACTGGTAGCGCAACAGCTCGCCGCTGTGTTCGGCGACGTCTTCCCAGCGCTTCGCCGGCAGCTCCAGCTGGACGACCGCGCAGGTCGGCAGGCCGTCGAACGGGCAGCGCGCGAGCGCGCGCGTCAGCTCGCTGAGACCCGGGTTGTGACCGAACAGCATGACGCGCGACAGCCCGTCGTCGAAGCCGCGCAGCAGCCGCAACAGCGTGCTCAGCGATGCTTCGTAGATCCGCGCCTGGATCAGCAACTGTTCGCGGTCGATGCCGAGCGTGCCGGCGAAGATCCGCGCCGTGGTGATCGCGCGCAGCGCCGGACTGGTGACGATGCCGTCCGGCACGCCGATCGCCTCGCGCGTCCACAGCGCCATTTGCGCGGCGTCGCGCCGGCCGCGCTCGTTGAGCGCGCGCTCGAAATCGCTGAGCTCCGGCGTGTCCCAGGATGCCTTGGCGTGGCGGACGATGGTCAGTTGGCGCACGTGGTTGCCCGATGGCGGAAGCGCCGAGTCTACGATGCGGGCGTGACCGGCAGATAGACGTCGTAGCGCGCCTGCTTGCCCTTGAGCTGGAACGCCGGTTCGCGGCCGGCGAGAAACGGCGCGTGGCTCGGCCGCTTGACGACGACGCGCCGCGTGGCGACGGCGAGCGCCGGTGCGAGCAGCGCGTCGGCGTCCGGATCGCCGCCGGTCAGTTCGCGCAGGATCTGCATCTGTTTCTGCGGCAGCGCGTGCTTGTCGCGATGCGGATACATCGGATCGAGATGCACGACGTCCCAGCGCTGCGTGCCGTGCATCTGCGTCGTCGCATCGCCGGCCAGCACGCGGACGCGCTGCGCCGCGGCCTGTGTGAGCGGATCGACGCGCGCCCGTTCGAGCGCATCGGCGAGCAGCGCCGCGAACAGCGGCTGGCGTTCGATCATCGTCACCTGCGCGCCGAGCGCGGCGAGCACGAAGCCGTCGCGGCCGAGACCGGCGGTCGCATCGAGCACGGTCGGCGCTTTGAACTTGTGCAGGCCGATCGCGCGCGCCAGCAACTGCTGTTTGCCGGCGGCGATGCGGCGGCGGATCTCGGCATCGCGCCAGTCGCAGCGGATCGGCTTGAAGTCGCGATGATGCAGCGCCTGCAGTTCGAGGCCGTCGGCGCCGGTCACCAGCGCAAACGAAAAACCCCGGGCGGTTTCGCCCGGGGTCGTGTCCTGCATGTGCGACAACTTAAAGCTTGCTGGCGTCGAAGATCGACGCGATGCGCTGCGCGAGCATCAGGTCGCCCTCGACCTGCAGCTTGCCGGTCATGAACGCGGTCATGCCGTTGAGCTCGCCTTTCATCAGCGCGACGAGATCATCGTCTTCCATCGTGATCGCGACGTCGGCGTTGCCGGCGGTGCCGTCGTTGAGCGTGCAGGTGCCGTCCTTGATGACGGCGTTCATCGGCGTCGAGCAGTTGAACTGCAGCGTGCAGTCCATGCCGCTGGCTTCGCTGGCGTTGAAGGCGGCGGGCAGTTTCTTCAGCAGATCGGCGGCAGCGGTCATCAGTGTTCTCCGGGAAAATGTCTTCAAAAAGGGAGGCGGCATCGTAAGCGCTGTTCGCGCCGTGGCACAAGCTGCGAACGGACGAGCGGAAAGACCGCTTACCGCCGTATCGACGGCGTCGTTGCCAGATGGTCGAGCAGCGTGTCGGCGGCGTCGCCCGACAGCAGCACCACATTGACGCTGCCGGCATGGATCCGGCCCTCGTCACGCAGGCAGCCGATCGCTTCGGCGTCCTTTTCGTGGTCGAGGACCAAGAAGTCGCGGCCTTCACGCCAGCGCGCCTTCATGCGCTTGAAGGCGCGGAAGCCGCTGCCTTTCGGCTGTTGCGCGGCGAGGTCGATTTCGCGCAGCGTCCGCCACTGCCGGTAAGCATTCATTCCGACGACAGCAGGAAATGACCGCGGGCGACGGCGATCGGCCGCTCCGCGTCGCTCTGCCAGCAGCGGATCATCGCCTGCGCGACGCGGCTGCCGAGCCGCGACACCGTGCAGTCGGCATGCAGGTCTTCGGGACGGCCCGGCAGCAGATAGTCGATCGCGAAATCGATGCTCTTCGGCATGCGGTCCTCGTCGAGCTGCAGCAGCAGTTGCAGCAGCGCGGTGTTCTCCATGAACGCGGCGGTGACGCCGCCGTGCCACGCGCGCCGGCGCGGATTGCCGATCAGGCTGTCGCGAAACGGCAGGTGCGTGCGCAGGCCGCCGTCGTGCCGTCCGGCGCGCATGCCGAGAAAGCGCGCATACGGAATCAGCTCGACGAGCGCCTGATAGTCGTCATCGTCGCGCGCCGCACGCCGCGCATCGCTCCAGCGCCCGCTCATGCGGCGGCCACCGGGCCGCGTCCGCCCGAGCGCATGAACACGCCCTGTGCGGTCGCGAGCGGCGCGTGCTCGTCGTCCTGCCAGACCACGGCGTGGACGAACGCGATGCTGCGCGTCATGCGGATGCAATGCGCGCGGCACGAGACCGCGCTGCCGAGAAATGCCGGCCGCAGATAATCCATGCGCAGATCGAGCGTCGCGATCGGCTCCCACTGGCCGGCGCGGGCGATGACCGCGAGGCCGGCGGTGTTGTCGACCAGCACGCTGATGATGCCGGGGTTGTAGCGGCCGCTGTCGACGTCGCCGAGCCAGGCTTCGCGCGACGGCAGTTCGAGCGTCGCGCTGTCGGCCGAGAGCTGCGTGATCGCGAGGCCGCACTCGGCGGTGTGCGGTGAAAATTCGAGGTAGCGTTCGCGCAGCGCGGCGATGAAGGAAGACGAATCCATCCGCCGATTCTACGGGTGCGAGGATCACTTTCGTTAAACTGTGCCGATGAACGTGGCCGAAACCCGTCGCCCGATGAGCGAGCTCGAACGCCGGCTGCGCGCGGCGCTCGCCGATACCCATCTCGAAACGCCGCGGCCGATGGTCAGCCTCGGCATGCCGGAGATGCTCGGCAAGCTGTTCGATGCGACGCTGCTCGCGAACCTGCGGCCGTCGGCGGTGCTGCTGCCGCTGATCCGTCGCGGCGAGCGGCTGTCGATGCTGCTGACGGTGCGCTCGGCGAAGCTGCGCGCGCATGGCGGCCAGATCGCGTTTCCCGGCGGCGCGCGCGATGCGTCCGACATCACCGCCGTCGACAACGCGCTGCGCGAAGCCAGGGAAGAGGTCGGGCTCGATCCGGCGAACATCGAGATCATCGGCTATCTCGACGACTACCCGACGCTGAGCCGTTTCCGCATCACGCCGGTGGTCGGCATTGTCCACGCCGAGCCGGCACTGGTGATCGACGACAACGAAGTCGCCGAAGTGTTCGAGCTGCCGTTCGAAATGATCGCCAGCCGCCAGCATTTCGTCCGCAAGATCCTCAGCCGCGACGGCCTCAACGTGCCGTTCTTCGAACTGCAGTGGCAGCAATACCGGGTCTGGGGCGCGACCGCCGGCATGCTCTGGGATCTCGCCGGCCGCATGGAGCAGGCGTGAGCGCCGAGCCGCTGGCCGAAGCGCTGCGTCTGCAGCGCGAAGCGGCGGCGCTCGGCTTCGACTGGCGGCGGCAGGACGAGTTGTGGGACAAGCTCGCCGAGGAGATCGGCGAGTTGCGCGAAGCGGTCGGCGAAGGGCCGGCGCGCATCGAGGACGAGCTCGGCGACCTGCTGTTCATGGCGGTCAATCTCGCGCGGCATCTCGGTGTCGACGCGCGTGCCGCGCTCGCCGGCGCCAACGCCAAGTTCGCGCGGCGCTTCGCGCACGTCTGCGACGATCTTGTCGGGCTGCCGCCGATCGGCGATCCTCGACGCCTCGATGCGATGGAAGCGCGCTGGCAGGACGCCAAGCGCGCCGAACGGGACGAATAAGATCGAGCGGCCGGCAAGGCCGCGCAGCTTGGGGGCAAGCAATGCGTATAGGCGTCGTCGTCGATTCGGCGTGTGATCTGCCGATGGACTATCTGGAAAAGCACCGGGTCCGGATCCTGCCGATCACGATTCATCTCGACGGCCACGATCTGGTCGATCAGCGCGATGCCGAGACGACCTTGCGCTTCTACCGCGAGCATCTCGGCGCGAAAGGCGACGCCGGCTCGTCGCCGTTCTCGGTCGAACAGATCCGCGACGTGTTCCTCAGCAAGCTCGTGCTCGATTACGACTACGTGTTCTGCCTGACGATCGCCAGCAGCCGCAGTCCGATCCACGCCAACGCGACGCAGGCGTCGTTCGCGATCCTCAACGGCTACAAGCCGATTCGCGCGCAAGCCGGCATCGCCGGCCCGTTCGCGCTGCGCGTGATCGACACGCAGAACCTGTTCGTCGGCCAGGCGATCAGCACGGTCGAAGTCGTGCGCATGATCGAGGCCGGCCAGCAGAACCCGAACAAGATCCGCGAGCGCGCCGAGCTGATCGTGCAGAACACCTACGGTTACATGGTGCCGCGCGACCTGCATTACCTGCGCGTGCGCGGCCAGAAGAAAGGCGACCGCAGCGTCGGCTGGGTCGGCGCCGCGCTCGGCACGATGCTCGACATCAAGCCGATCATCCGCGGTTATCGCAACGAAACCGGACCGGTCGCCAAGCTGCGGCATTTCGACGACGCCTGCGCGCGGCTGTTCGCGTACGCGGCGCGGCGCGTGACCGGCGGCCTGCTGACGCCGACGCTGGGCCTGTGCTACGGCGGCGAGCTGTCCGAACTGCGCAAGCTGCCGGGCTATGGCGAACTGCTGCGGACCTGCCGCGAGAACGGCATCGAAGTGCTGGAAAGCGTGATGAGCGTGACCGGCGGCATCAACGTCGGCGAAGGCGCGCTGGGCCTGGCGTTCGCGGCCGAGCCGCACGCCGTCGATATCTAGCGAGTAGTGCCTCAGTCTGAATCTGGAACACTCGTCATTGCGAGCCGCAACGCGGCGAAGCAATCCAGCAGCGCAGCCGGATCGAGCGGCGGACTGGATTGCTTCGTCGGCCGACGGCCTCCTCGCAATGACGAAATTCAATTGAGCCGCTACCCGACGTTTTAGGAAGCGCTGCGCACGACGGCGGGCGCCGCTAAGCTATGCGCCCGTTTTCATCACGCGTGCGCATCATGACCGCTACTCCCCGCATCGCCATCCTCGGCGCCACCGGCCGCATGGGACAGGCCGTCGGCGCGGCCGTCGCGGCGTCGACGCAGGTCGCGCTCGGCGCGGCGTTCGAGCGTGAAGGACATCCGGACCTCGGCAAGCCGTTGAACGCGGACGGCGTGGCGATCGGCGCCGACCTCGCCGCCGCGGCATCGCGCTTCGACGTCGCGATCGACTTCACGCGGCCGGACGGCACGCTCGCCGCGCTCGCGGTCTGCGTCGCGCAGCGCAAGGCGATGGTGATCGGCACGACCGGTTTCACGGCCGAACAGAAGGCGCGGATCGAGGCCGCCGCGCGGCAGATCCCGATCGTCATGGCCGGCAATTTCAGCCTCGGCGTCAATCTGTGCGTGAAGCTGCTCGAAGACGCGGCGCGCGCGCTCGGCGACGATTTCGATGTCGAGATCGTCGAGGCGCATCATCGCCACAAGGTCGACGCGCCGAGCGGCACCGCGCTGATGATGGGCGAGGCGGTCGCACGCGGCAGCGGCCGCATGCTCGCCGATTGCGCCGTCTACGCGCGCGAAGGCCATACCGGCGCGCGCCGGCGCGGCACGATCGGTTTCCAGGCGATCCGCGGCGGCGACGTGGTCGGCGATCACACGGTGATGTTTCTCGGCGACGGCGAGCGCGTCGAGATCACGCACAAGGCGTCGAACCGGATGAACTTCGCGAACGGCGCGGTGCGCGCCGCCGCGTGGATCGCGAGTCGGCCGGCCGGTCTGTACAGCATGCGCGACGTGCTCGGCGGCTGATGTCGGACTGCGCGATCCGGGTGGCGACGGCGGACGACGTGCCGCTGCTGCTGTCGCTGATCCGCGCATTGGCTGATTACGAGAAGCTCGGCCACGAGGTCGTCGCCGACGAAGCCGGCCTGCGCGCGCATCTGTTCGGCACGCGGCGATATGCCGAGGCGCTGATCGCCGAGGTCGACGGCGAGGCCGCCGGGTTCGCGCTGTTCTTCCACAATTTCTCGACGTTCCTCGGCCGGCCGGGGATTTATCTCGAAGACCTGTTCGTGCGGCCGGCGCATCGCGGCCGCGGGATCGGCAAGCGCCTGCTCAAGGCGGTCGCGAACATCGGCGTCGAACGCGGCTGCGGCCGTTACGAATGGGCGGTGCTGGACTGGAACGAGCCGGCGATCCGCTTCTACGCAAGCCTCGGCGCCGAGATGAAGCGCGAGTGGATCGTCCACCGCGTCAGCGGCCCGGCGCTGCGCGCGCTCGCCGACCGCGGCTGAAACAGTGCCGAGGCGCAGTCCGTGAGCCCGCCGCAGTCGATCATGCGCGGCGGACGGACGAGGCGGGAGCGATGGTGAGCGGCAGTCACGACGGCATGGCGGTCAAAGGGCGCGGCGCGGTATCGAATCCGCAGGGCCGCTTCGAGCCGCGCGCGCGTGAGGCGGTCGACGATGGCTGGCTTCTCGGCGACGAGCCGGTCGCGCGTCTGGCGACGACGCTGCACATCGATCGCGCGCGGTCCGTGATCTCGCGCAACGACTCGCCCGATCTGCCGTTCTCGCAGTCGATCAATCCGTATCGCGGCTGCGAACACGGCTGCATCTACTGCTATGCGCGGCCGAGCCACGCGTATCTCGATCTGTCGCCGGGCCTGGATTTCGAAACGCAGCTGTTCTACAAGCCGGACGCCGCCGCGCTGCTCGATGCCGAGCTGCGCAAGCCCGGCTATCGCTGTTCGATGATCTCGCTCGGCGCCAACACCGATCCGTACCAGCCGGTCGAGCGCGAGCTGAAGATCACGCGCGGCCTGCTCGATGTGCTGCGGCGGTTCCGCCATCCGGTCGGCATCGTCACCAAGAGCGCGCTGGTCGAGCGCGATCTCGATCTGCTGCAGGACCTGGCGCGCGACGGCCTGGTCAACGTCGCGTTGTCGATCACCACGCTCGATCCGGTGCTGAAGCGCACGCTGGAGCCGCGCGCCGCGTCCGGTGCGGCGCGCCTGCGCGTGCTGCGCCGGCTCAGCGACGCCGGCATTCCGACGATGGTGCTGTTCTCGCCGGTCATCCCGTTCGTCAATGATGCGGAAATGGAGACGGTGCTGGCGGCGGCGCGCGACGCCGGCGCGCGGCGCGCCAGCTACATCATGCTGCGCCTGCCGTACGAGGTGAAGGATCTGTTCCGCGAATGGCTGGAGACGCACGTGCCGCTGAAGGCCGCGCACGTGCTGAGCCTGGTCGAGCAGATGCGCGGCGGCCGGCTCAACGATCCGCGCTTCGGCGCGCGGATGAAAGGCGAGGGCGAATACGCTGCGATCGTCGCGCAGCGCTTCCGCATCGCCGCGCGCCGGCTGGGCTTTGCCGGGAGCGGCCTGCCGGCGCCACGCTGCGATCTGTTCGCGGTGCCGTCGGCCGCCGGCGATCAGCTGCGTCTGGCGTTGTGAGCGGCAGCATCCGTACGGTTCCGGTACGGCGTATGACCGAAACGGACGGCTGATCGCTTACTTCCACACCTGCCGCGCGACCCGCAGATTGTTGGCGCCGAGGAATCCGTCGAGATCGTCATCGCTCCAGCCGCCGGCGAGCAGCGCTTCGGCGATGGCGGGAATGCGCTCGGGCTCGACCATGCGGATGCCGGCGCCGTAGCCGAGTTCAGGCGGGAAGATATGCGGATTGCCGGTGACGTAGTCGTCGAGTTCCTTGCTGTCGAAGACGTAGTCGAGGCCGAGCCCGACGTGCCGGGTTCCCACCAGATCGGCGACGTGGCGCACATGGCGCACGTAAGTCTGCGTCGAGTTGTCGTTGTCGCCGAGGAAGATGCCGATGCCGTTGATGTTGATCACGCCGCCGCTTGCTGCGCAGGCGCGGATCTGTTCGTCGGTGATGTTGCGCGGATGGTCGTGCATCGCACGCGGATTGGAATGCGAAAAGATCACCGGGCGTTCCATGTACGCCATCGCCTCGCGCACGGTGCGCTCGCCGGTATGGGTGCAGCACAGCACCATGCCGACCCGCTTCATCTCGTCGAGCACGCGCCGGCCTTGTGCGGTGAGTCCGCTGTCTTCGTCCTGACAGCCGCCGCCGAGTTTGTTGTTGCGGTTGTAGGCGAGCAGCATCCAGCGCACACCGAGCCGGTACAGGCGCTCGACCGCTTCGGGTTCATCCTGGACCGGAACACCGCCTTCGAGGTCGAAGAACACCGCGAGCTTGCCTTCGCGTTTCGCGCGTTCGATATCGTCGACCGTGGCGCCGACGATGTACGCGTCCGGTCGGGCCGACAGCCATGCGCGGAACGATTCGAGCATCCGGAACGGCTGCAGGATCGCATCGCAATCGCAGCTGACATTGAGAATGACGACCGTCGCGCCGGCGGCACGATGCCGCGCCAGTTGCGGCAGAAAGGCCGGGTCGTCCGGGCGCAGCGGCATGCAGCTGTGGTTGTCCCAGATGATGCTGCGGCGCAGGACGCTGGTGGCGTGGTCGGGTTTCATGGTTCGTTGTCGATTTGCGAATGCGCAGGCACGCGACGTTACGGTGCTACGGGTTCGGGTGTTTCGCGCGCTGCGCCAGCGCTGCCTGGATTTCAGCGACGCGCGCCCGCGTCAGCGGGTAGTTCCAGACGATCGCGGCGCCGCCGATCAGGCCGATGGCAGGGGCGATTCCCATCGCGAGCTTGATGCCGAAGACGCCGCCGCCGGTCTGGGCGACCGCGGTGGCATCGAAACCGAACAGGCCGATCAGCGCGACGCCGGCCGCCGCCGACACGCCCTGCAACGACTTCTGCAGGAACGCGAACATCGCGCCGTACAGTCCGCCGTGATCCTGGCCGCTGTGCAGGAGTCCGTAGTCGACGATGTCGGCCGACATCGTGTAGACGATGACGGCGCCGCTGAGCGTGAACACGAGAATCGGATAAAGCGCATAGCAGATCGGCAGCGCCATCGGTCCCGGCGAGGCCAGCGCGAACGCCGAACAGCAGAACCCGGCAATCATCAGGCCGACGCTCCAGACGCGGTGTCGCTCGTAGCGCGTCGCCAATGCGCTCCAGAACGGGATGCCGATCAGGCTGGCCGACATCGCCAGCAGCATGATCGCCGGATAGTCCTGACTCAGGCCGAGATAGGTGTCCATGTACAGATAGGTGACGCCGGCCGCCAGGCCGCTCAGCAGGTTCACCGGCAGAAACGCCGCCAGCAGACGCAGCAACGGCGGGTTGTCGCGGACGGCGGTGACGACTTCGCGAAAGCCGAAACGCTGCTGTACCGGCGCCGGCATCTGCACGCTCGCGCCGCGCGGCACGCGCGCGACCAGCAGCAGCGTCGCCAGCGGCAGCGCGACGACGCAGATCAGGGCGGCGAAGCCGAGACTGCGGAAGTCGAGCTCGGTGCTGTCGGAATATCCCAGCGCCTTCGCCAGAAACGGCACCGCGAAGAACAGCAGCACGCCGGTCACTTGCGACAAGGCGCGCCAGGCCTGCACGCGCGAGCGTTGCGCATAGTCTTCGGACAGGCCATAGCTCCAGGCCTGCAGCGGAATCTCGATCACTTTCCAGCCGACGTACGTCACCGCGGTCCAGACGGCGAAATAGACGATGCCGACATCCTGCGGCGGACGTTGCAGGAACCAGATGCCAACGACGGAGATCAGCGTGCCGGCGATGGCCCAGCGGTGCCGCGTACCGCTGCGCGCGTAAGTGCGATCGGACATCCAGCCGATCAGTGGATAGGTGACGGCGTCGAACATCTTGGTCAGCAGCATCGCCGTCGCCAGCGCCGTCAGCGACAGGCCGGCATGCTTGGCGTAGATCGACGGAATCTGGCCTTCCGGTCCGTGCATGACGCCGAGCACCAGCGTCGGCAGCGTGAAAGCGACGAGAACGATGCGCGGTAGCGGCGTTGAAGTGCTTGCGGTCATTGGTGATCGGTTGGCGGGCGGCGTTCGGATGACGTTGAACCGGGCGGGTGATGTCTGCGGGACAGCCTTGACGTTACCAGAATAATACAGCAATGTATGTATATCGAGGACACTGTCCTCAGTTATCCGCGGAGCGTGCAAATGTCGACCGTCGTCTCAGCCGGATTGCGCCCGGGTCCGCGCCCGGGCACCAGCCGCCGGCAGATCGTGCAGTGCGCGATCCGGATGCTCGACCGCGAGGGCCCCGAGACGCTGACGTTCCGCGCCGTCGCACGCGAACTCGGCATCACGGTCGGCGCGCTGTCGCGCTACTTCAAGAATCTCGCCGACCTCGAGGACGAGGTCGCGGCGCGGCTGATGGCGGAGATTCGACCGTTCGATGCGGCGAGCAGGCGCGGACCGCGCGAGCAGTTGCTGCGCTTCGCCGTGGAGTTCATGGAACTGAATCAGGCGCGCCCGTATCTGCTGAAGATTCACGGGCCGTCGAGCGCCGCGGTGATCGCGCGTCATACCCGCCAATACATGGAAGTCATGCGCAAGGCGGGCGTCGACTTCGAGCGCGGCATGGCAGTCTTCTCGATGGTCGGCAGCCTTGCGTACGCGTGGGGCATCCAGCAGGTGCAGCCGCAGAGTCCGGAGGCGCAGGCCAGTATCGCGAAGTCATTCTCCGAGGAGCTGGGTGAGTTCCTCGAGCCGATGGAAAAGCTGTTCTCCCTCGGTGCCAGCGCGATGGTCAATCGCCGCTGGCTCGCGCTGCTGATCGACACGCTGCTCGCGGATTCGCCGAGCACCACGAAGCGCCGCAGGCGCGCCATCCCCGGATTGTCGGCCCCGAATTCTTGAACAACGCATAAGAGGAACATCCGTGAACTATCCCGTCGCCAAAGCCCGGCCCGTCGCCGTTACCTTCGGTCGCGTCCGCTATCAGGATCCGTATCAGTGGCTGGAAGAGGAGTCGCCGGAAGCGCTCGAATGGCAGGCGCAGCAGGATCGCCTGACCCAGGACTGGCTCAACAGCCTGCCCGCGAAGCGGCGTGCCGATGCATTGACGGCGTCGATCCCGCGCATCGAAGGCGATTTTCCGCTGTTCAGCGGTGGCCGCTGGTTCCGCAAGCGCACGCCGGAAGGCGGGAAGATGCAAGTCGTCGAGGTCGCTGACAGCATCGATGGTCCCTGGCGCGGTGTCGTCGATCTCAGCGCGATGGCCAACGGCCGCATGTTGGCGGTCGACGTCTTCGTGCCTTCGCCCGACGGCCGCAAGATCGTGCTCGGCTTCAGCGTCGACGGTCTCGAACTCGCCGAACTGCGCGTGTTCGATGTCGACAGCGGCAAGGTGTTGCTGGACTCGATTCCGCAGACCTATGCGTTCTTCGCGGCCTGGCTGCCGGACAGCAGCGGCTTCTACATTTCAGGACGCGATCCTGCCGCGATCCAGGACGGCGCGAAGATCTACCGGCATGTGCTCGGTGCGCCGCCCACGACCCGGCCCGAGACCTATGAAATCAGCGCGGACACGATGTGGGTCAAGCCGACGGCTGACGGCAGGCACATGCAGCTCGTCGCTGATCACCTGAATCCGCGTCCGGAGTACCTTCGCGACGAAACCGGCGGCGAAGGCTGGCGTCCGTTCCTGAAAGGCGAGACCGCGCTGTTCCGCGGCGACATCATCGGCGAGCGCTACTACGCGGTGACCGACGACGGTGCGCCGTGCGGTCGCCTGGTGTCGATCCCGCTGGCGACGCCGAACGATCGCAGCACCTGGAAGGAGCTGGTGCCCGGCTCGGAAAACGTGCTGGCGACGCTGCTGATCGTCGATGGACGTCTCGTGCTCGTCGACCTCGTCGACACCTGGTCGCGGATGCGCGTGTTCGATACCGACGGCCGGCTCGAGGGCGAAATTGCGCTGCCGGGCCGGGGCGCCTTGAGCGCCATGCAGTTCGCGGTCTTCAACATGATGGACATGATCTGGAAGGGCGAGGGTGGCGATGTGCTGTTCACGTTCTCTTCGCCGGCGCAGTCCGCGGCGCTGTACAAGGCCAACGTCCATACGCTGAAGATGACGGCGCTGACGCAGCCGCTGTTCAGGATCGACGCGCAGTTTCGCGACTGCGCCGCGACCAGCGCCGACGGCGCACGCGTTCCGTACCACGTCATCGCCCGTGCCGACGTTGATCTGTCGAAACCGCAGCCGACGGTGATGTACGGCTACGGCGGCTTCCAGGTCGCGCTGATTCCCGGCTGGTGCGGTACCTATCTCGGTGCCTGGATCAAGGCCGGCGGCGTGCTGGTGCTGATGCATCTGCGCGGCGGCGGTGAGCTCGGTCCGCAGATGTGGGAGCAGGGCCGTCTCAAGAACAAGCAGAACTCGTTCAATGACGTCTACGCGATTGCCGAGGACGTGATCGCACACGGCATCAGCACGGTCGAAAAGCTTGGCGTGGTCGGCGGCTCGAACGGCGGCGTGATGGCGGCGGTGGCCGCCGTGCAGCGTCCCGAGCTGTTTCGTGCGGTCATCTCTCAGGTGCCGATCACCGATCCGCTGGCGCGCGCGCGCGATCCGATCACGATGTCGGCGACGCTCGACTACGGCGATCCGAACGACGCCGAGATGTCCGAGGTCCTGCACGCCTGGAGTCCGTATCACAACGTCAGGGACGGCATCGCCTATCCGGCGCTGCTGCTGGACGCCGGCCGGCAGGACTTGCGCTGTCCGGCCTGGCACGTCCGCAAACTCGCTGCGCGCATGCAGACCGCGAATGCGGGCGCGCAGCCGATCCTCATGCGCGTGCGCGATGGCGTCGGTCATGGCGCGGCGGACGTGGAAGGTCAACGCGCGCAGGAAGCGGACTGGCTCGCTTTCTTCATCGACCAGCTCGGCCTGGCGCCCTGACCGGCGTCACGTCGAACCGTCCCTGGCCGCGACCATGATGCGCGCAGTCCCGGAAAACCGGACGGTGCTGCGATCAGCGTACCGATCACTACCGGCGATCCGTTTCGTTTGGTGCCGCAGTTCCGGCAGCCCCTATACTCGCGGCAGGCTCCGATGAGGATTCGCTGTGTCCATCAAGGATGACGAAAACAGGCAGGACACCGGCGCGTTTTACGACGATCTGGAAAAGCTGCTCGTGCAGCAGATCGCGCGCCAGCCGCAACTGCCGGACCTGCGGTTGCGGCTGGCCGAGCTGTATTACGAAACGCGCAAGGTGCAGCCGTTTCTCGAACAGGCGCGCCAGATGCACGCGCAGATCCGCAATCCCGCCGGCTCCGAGCAGTGGCGCAAGATCCTCAGCATGGGGCGGATGATCGCGGTCAGCGATCCGCTGTTCGCCGAGGCGCCGATCGGCGACCGCATCGAATTCATCGGCTCGCGCGATGTCAC
>DASSVA010000249.1:0-7940 GCA_035706385.1 Solimonas sp.
GTCAAATTGTGGCGGCCGTGCAGATGCTGTCACAGTAACAGCCCGTGCAGAACATCCAAGGCTGCCGAAGCTGTGCTCGGCAGCCTTGGATGAATGTCGTCAGCGCAGATCGAAGCGATCGAGGTTCATCATCTTGACCCAGGCGGCGACGAAGTCGGCGACGAACTTCTGCTGTGCATCGCCGCTCGCATAGACCTCGGCGAGCGCGCGCAGGATCGAGTTCGAACCGAACACCAGATCGACGCGCGTCGCCGTCCACTTCAGCTCGCCGCTCTTGCGATCACGGCCTTCGAACGTGTCGGCATCCGGCGACGTCGCCTTCCACGCCGTACCCATGTCGAGCAGGTTGACGAAAAAGTCGTTGCTCAACGCGCCCGGCCGCTGCGTCAGCACGCCGTGCGGGCTGGCGCCGACGCTGCCCCCGACATTGATGTCGATCGCACGCAAACCGCCGAGCAGCACGGTCAGCTCCGGCGCGGTCAGCGTCAGCAGCTGCGCCTTGTCGATCAGCAGCTCTTCGAGCGGCACCGAATAGCTGGCCTTGCTGTAGTTGCGGAAACCGTCGGTGAGCGGTTCGAGCACGCCGAACGATTCGACGTCGGTCTGCGCCTGCGAGGCGTCCATGCGGCCCGGCGCGAACGGCACCGTCACCGCGACGCCGGCCTTGTTCGCCGCCGCTTCGACGCCGGCACTGCCGGCCAGCACGATCAGATCGGCGAGTGAAATTTTCTTGCCGCCGGTCGCTGTCTTGTTGAACTCGGCCTGGATGCCTTCGAGTGTCTTCAGCACCTTGGCGAGCTGCGCCGGTTCGTTGACCGCCCAGTCCTTCTGCGGCGCGAGCCGGATGCGTGCGCCGTTGGCGCCGCCGCGCTTGTCGGAGCCGCGGAACGTCGACGCCGATGCCCAGGCGGTCGACACCAGTTCATGGACCGACAGGCCGGACGCCAGCACCCTGGCTTTCAGCGCGGCGACGTCCTGATCGTCGACGAGCGCGTGATCGACGGCCGGAATCGGGTCCTGCCAGATCAGCTCTTCGACCGGCACTTCCGGACCGAGATAACGGGCGCGCGGCCCCATGTCGCGATGCGTCAGCTTGAACCAGGCGCGCGCGAACGCGTCGGCGAACTGATCCGGGTTCTCCATGAAGCGGCGCGAAATCTTTTCGTAGGCCGGATCGAAGCGCAGCGACAGGTCGGTCGTCAGCATCGTCGGCACGAGCTTCTTGCCCGGATCGTGCGCATGCGGAATCGTCGCGCCGGCGCCCTTGGCGATCCACTGGTGCGCACCGGCCGGGCTTTTCGTCAGCTCCCATTCGTAGCCGAACAGATTCCAGAAGAAGTTCGTGCTCCATTGGGTCGGCGTCGTCGTCCACGTCACTTCGAGACCACTGCCGATCGAGTCGCCGGCGAAGCCGCTGCCGAAGCTGCTGCGCCAGCCGAGACCCTGTTCTTCGATGCCGGCCGCTTCCGGTTCCGGGCCGACGTGCCTGGCATCGCCGGCGCCGTGCGTCTTGCCGAAGGTGTGGCCGCCGGCGATCAGCGCGACGGTTTCCTCGTCGTTCATCGCCATGCGCGCGAAGGTTTCGCGAATGTCGTGCGCGGCGGCGACCGGGTCGGGATTGCCGTTCGGCCCTTCCGGATTGACGTAGATCAAACCCATCTGCACGGCGGCGAGCGGATTGTCGAGATCGCGATCGCCGCTGTAGCGCTTGTCGGCGAGCCAGCTCGTTTCCTTGCCCCAGAACACGTCCTGATCCGGCTCCCAGGTGTCTTCACGGCCGCCGGCGAAACCGAAGGTCTTGAAGCCCATCGTTTCGAGCGCGACGTTGCCGGTCAGGATCAACAGATCGGCCCACGAAATCCGCTGGCCGTACTTCTGCTTGATCGGCCACAGCAGACGGCGCGACTTGTCGATGTTGACGTTGTCAGGCCAGCTGTTGAGCGGCGCGAAACGCTGCTGGCCGCGACCGGCGCCGCCGCGACCGTCACCGGTGCGATAGGTGCCGGCGCTGTGCCAGGCCATGCGCACGAACTGCGGACCGTAATGACCGAAATCGGCCGGCCACCAGTCCTGTGAATCCGTCATCAGCTTGCGCAGATCGGCTTTCAGCGCTTCGTAGTCGAGACCCTTGAACGCCTCGGCGTAATCGAACGTGCCGCCAAGCGGGTCGGACTTGTTCGAGTGCTGGCTCAGCAGATCGACACGCAACTGATTCGGCCACCAGTCACGGTTCGCCGCGCCGCGCGGACTCTTGTGGTTGAACGGGCATTTCGCTTCTTCGGTCATGGCAACACTCTCCGGGGGACTCAGGGTTGCGCGCCGTCGCCGGACGACGCATCGCGGATGGAAAAGAGATGACGGAACGCGTGCCGCGCGATCAGCGGACGGCGACGGCCATCGTCATCGCATCGTGGACACCGGTCGCCATCGCGGCGTCGTGCAGCGCGACCGCCGCCAGCGCGACGAACAGCGGCACGGTGAACCGGCGGACGCCTTGCAGACGGCGGATCGGAACGCTGGCAGCGATGGATTGCAGACTCATGATCGTGGGGTCCGGTTGCGGATTGACGGCTACCTTACGCCCGGCGCTTCGATTATTGAAATTGATTGTTTATTTGAAATCGATAGCCATAGACATTCGAACGCCGGGGCCGGCGCGTGACCGTCATTTGGCGAATTCGCAGCGATCCCGGACAATTGCGCGCTCTTTGCCTGCTGCCTGCCCATGTCACGCGCCTTCCTGCTGGAACTCGGAACCGAAGATCTGCCGGCCCGCTATGTCGTGCCGCTCGCCGAAGCGCTCGCGCGCGGCGTCACCGACGGCCTGGGCAAGCGCAAGGTCGCATTCCGCAGCCAGCGCATTCTCGCGACGCCGCGTCGCATCGCGGTGCTGCTCGAAGATCTCGCCGAGCGTCAGCCGGACCAGACGATCGAACGTCTCGGCCCGGCGCTCGCGGCGGCGTTCAAGGACGGCCAGCCGACGCCGGCGGCGCTCGGCTTCGCGAAATCATGCGGCGTCGACTTCGCGGCGCTCGGCCAGAAGGACGGCAAGCTGCACTACGCGCAGGCCGAAGCCGGCAAGCCGACGCCGGCACTGATTCCGGACATTTTCGAGGAAGCGCTGAAGCAGATGGACGAGCTGGTGCCGAAGCGCATGCGCTGGGGCAGCCACGACGAAACCTTCGTGCGTCCGGTGCAGTGGATCGTCTGCCTGTACGGCGCCGACATCGTGCCGCTGCAGCGCTTCGGCCAGCGCAGCGGCCGCCTGACCTACGGTCATCGTTTCCACTCGCCGGGCGCGATCGAACTCGGCACGCCGGCCGATTACGAAGCGCGCCTCAAGCACGCGCACGTCTGGGCCGACATCGCGTCGCGGCGCGCCGAGATCAAGCGCCAGATTCTCGCCGAGGCAGCGAACGCGCGCGGCCACGCGCGCATCACCGACGAGCTGCTCGACGAAGTCACCGCGCTCGTCGAATGCCCGGTCGCGATCACCGGACATTTCGAGGAACGCTTCCTCGAACTGCCGCCGGAAGTGATCGTCGCCACCGTCGAAACCAATCAGCGCTACTTCACGGTGTTCAAGGACGCCGCGCAGACGCAACTGACGAACGCGTTCATCACCGTGGCGAACCTCCAGTCGCGCGACGTCACGCAGGTGATCGCCGGCAACGAGCGCGTCGTGCGCCCGCGCCTGAGCGACGCGCTGTTCTTCTGGCAGCAGGATCTCAAGCAGCCGCTCGCCGCCTACGGCGAACGCCTCGCGACCGTGACCTTCCAGAAAGACCTCGGCACGACCGGCGCGAAGGTCGCGCGCACCGCGGCGCTCGCCGGCACGATCGCCGCCGGCGTCAACGCCGACGTCGACGCGACGATCCGCGCCGCGACGCTGTGCAAGAACGACCTCGTCACCAAGATGGTCTACGAGTTTCCGGAATTGCAGGGCGTGATGGGCGGTTACTACGCCGCGAAGTCCGGTGAACTGGCCACCGTCGCAACCGCGATCCGCGAGCATTATCTGCCGACGCAGCAGGGCACGCCGATTCCTTCGACGCGCATCGGTGCGCTCGTCGCGCTCGCCGACAAGCTCGACACGCTCGCCGGCATCTTCGCGATCGGCCAGAAGCCGACCGCGAGCAAGGACCCGTACGCGCTGCGGCGCGCGGCGCTCGGTGTGCTGCGGATCTGTCTCGAAGCCGAACTGCCGCTCGATCTGCAGGTGCTGCTGAAGGCCGCGCTCGATGCGCAGCCGGCCGGCAAGCGCGCCGCCGCGACGCTCGCCGAACTCGTCGAGTTCGTGCAGGAACGCCTGCGCGCGTATCTCGTCGGCCAGAGCGTCGACGGCCGCGCGATCGCCGTTGAATCGTTCGAGGCGATTCGCGCGCTCGGCATCACGCAGCCGCTCGATTTTCAAAAGCGCCTGCTCGCCGTGCACGGCTTCGCCGCCGATGCGTCCGCGCCGAATCTCGCCGCCGCCAACAAGCGTGTGCGCAACATTCTCAAGCAGGCGGACGGCATCGCGACGACGGTCGATCCGGCGCGCTTCGAACATGCGGCGGAGCAGCAGTTGTTCACCGCGCTCGAAGCGGTCGAAGCGCGCAATGCGCAGACCGCCGACTACACGCGGCAGCTCGTCAATCTGGCGACGCTGCGCGAACCGGTCGACGCGTTCTTCGACGGCGTGATGGTCAATGCCGACGATGCCGCCGTGCGCGCGAATCGTCTCGCGCTGCTGCGCAAGCTCGACGCGGCATGCCGTTCGGTCGCGGATCTGTCGCAGCTGCCGGGGTGAGCCGGTGGTGTGCCGAAGTGCCTTGAATGGCACTTCGGCCGGGCAGGGGTGCAATCAGGCGGTAAAGTCGCGCCAGGGAGCGTCTTGATGCGCAACACTCGTCGCACCCGCTAAAGTGATCGCATGAAAATCGTCATCCTCGATCGCGACGGCGTCATCAACGAAGACTCGCCCTCGTATGTGAAGTCGGTCGCCGAGTGGCAGCCGATCGCCGGCAGCCTCGAAGCGATCGCGCGGCTCTGCCAGTCCGGTTATCGCGTGTTCGTCGCGAGCAACCAGTCCGGTCTCGGTCAGGGACTGTTCGATTACGACGCGTTCTGCGCGATGAACGACCGGCTGCAGCAACTGCTCGCCGAACTCGGCGGACGCATCGACGGCATGTTCTTCGCACCCGATCATCCGCAGCACGCGACGAACGACCGCAAGCCGAATCCCGGCATGTTCCACGATCTCGCCAAGCGCCTCGGCATCCCGCTCGATCAGGTGCCCTGCGTCGGCGATTCACTGCGCGACATCGAAGCGGCGCGCGCCGCCGGCGCATGGCCGGTGCTGGTGCGCACCGGCAACGGACGCAGGACGGAAGCCGAGCATGGCGACGCGCTGCACGGCGTCGCCGTCTACGACAATCTCGCGGAGTTCGTCGTCGCGCTGTTGACCGGCAGCGAATCCGCGCGGACCGCTCAGCGACCGCAGACCGCGTAGTCTTCGCGGCGGCGGTCGATCTCGACGCCGACGCTTTTCACGTCCGCGACCGCGCCGGGCTTGTCGATCGCCAGCTTCAGGCTGCGGATCGGATACGCGTCGAACAGCGCGCGGGCGATTTTCTCGGCCAGCGTTTCGAGCAGGGCCGGCTGCTGTCCGGCGGCGATGCGACGCACTGTCTGCGCGACCGCATCGTAATCGACGGCGTCGCGGACCTGATCGCTGGCAGCGGCATCGCGCGTCTCGACACCCATTTCCAGATTCATGATCAGCGGCCGCGGCAATTGCCGTTCCCAGCCGTGAATGCCGATCACGGTTTCGATATGCAGTCCGCGGATGAAGACTTTGTCCATGAGTTCGAACGATCAGGCAGCGGCTTCGGGAACGCGCAGGTCGGCGAGTGGCCAGCGCGGCGTGGTGAACAAAGCGGCGTCCGGCACGCGGCCTTGCGCGCGGCGCGCCCAGCCGGCGTACGCGATCATCGCGCCGTTGTCGGTGCAGAACGCCTGGCGCGGGAAAAACAGTTCGAAGCCGTCGCGGCGCGCGCATTCGCCAAGCTTTTCGCGCAGGCGCAGGTTCGCGCCGACGCCACCGGCGACCACCAGTTGCGAATAGCCGGTCGCTTCCAGCGCGCGCTGACATTTGATCGCCAGCGTCTCGGTGACCGCTTCCTGGAACGACGCGGCGAGATCGGCCTTGTCGCGTTCGTCCGGCGCTGGCGGCAGCGCTGTCAGCACCGCGGTCTTCAAACCGCTGAAGCTGAAATCGAGCCCCGGCCGGTCGGTCATCGGCCGCGGAAAGCGGTAACGCGTGCCGTCGCCCTGCTCGGCGAGCCGCGCGAGTTCGGGGCCGCCCGGATACGGCAGACCGAGCAACTTCGCGGTCTTGTCGAATGCCTCGCCGACCGCGTCGTCGAGACTTTCGCCGAGCAGTTCGTAATCGCCGACGCCGCGCACCGCGACCAGCAACGTGTGACCACCCGACACCAGCAGCGCGACGAACGGGAACGTCGGCCGTTGCGCCTCGAGCATCGGCGCCAGCAAATGCGCTTCCATGTGATGAACCGGGATCAGCGGCAAATCGAGCGCCGTCGCCAGCCCCGCGGCGACCGACGCGCCGACCATCAGCGCCCCGATCAGTCCCGGTCCGGCGGTATAGGCGATGCCGCCGAGTCCGGTCGGCGCGAGGCCCGCCTCGTCCAGCACGCCGCGGACCAGACCGTGGATACGCGCGACGTGATCGCGCGACGCGAGTTCCGGCACGACGCCGCCGTACTCGGCGTGCAGCCGCACCTGGCTGTACAGCGTGTGCGCGAGCAGGCCGCGCGCGCCGTCGTAGACCGCGCACGCGGTTTCGTCGCAGGAGGTTTCGATGCCGAGCACCGGACGGCTCGACAGGGCAGGAAGCGCGGGCATCCGCGCATTGTACGGGAGCGTTTGCGCTGTTCGCCGGCGCAGGCTAGAATCGCCGCCCCTTGTGGGGCCTCACGGCCTTATTTTGACTCAAAGATTTCGATAGAGAGTGATCTGAATGCCTTCCGTTCGCGTTCGCGATAACGAGCCTTTCGAAGTGGCGCTGCGCCGCTTCAAGCGCACCTGCGAAAAGGCCGGCGTGCTGACCGACCTGCGCAAGCACGAGTACTTCGAGAAGCCGAGCCAGGAGCGCAAGCGCATGCGCGCCGCCGCGGTGAAGCGCCAGGCGAAGAAGGTCCAGCGCGAATCGAACCGCCGGATCCGCTTGTTCTAAAAGCGGCTGGCGTGGTTTGCGGTACCCGACGACCCCGGCCTTCCGGGGTTTCGTTGTTTGTGTGACTTGAGCGGAGAACAGCCGATGTCCGATCTGAAAACGCGTATCTACGACGACGTCAAGACGGCGATGAAAGCCGGCGAGAAAGAACGGCTGGCGATGCTGCGGATGCTGACCGCCGAGCTCAAGCAGCGCGAAGTCGTCGAAAGCACCGAGCTGACCGACGCGGTCGTGCAGGGCGCGGTCGAGAAGATGATCAAGCAGCGCCGCGACTCGGAAAGCCAGTTCCGCAATGGCAACCGTCCGGAGCTGGCCGACAAGGAAGCGCGCGAGATCCAGATGCTGATGGCCTATCTGCCGCAGCAGCTCAGCGAAGACGAAGTCGACGCGCTGATCGCCCAGGCGATCAGCGAGACTGGCGCCGCCGGCGGCAAGGACATGGGCAAGGTCATGGGCTGGATCAAGCCCCGGGCGCAGGGCAAGACCGACATGGGCAAGCTGTCGGGACTGATCAAGGCCAAGCTGTCGGCTTGAGCCTCGCCGGGTTCCGTCGTCCGGACTGCGGTTGCCGCGCAGGCGCGCGCTGCGGACGGCACGGATGAGGCGGCCGAGGAGGCGCAGACCGCGCTTTCTTCTTAATCTGTGTCACCTGCGTAATCTGCGGTGCTAGCTTCTATGGCCGGGCGCATCCCCGATTCGT
>DASSVA010000250.1:0-2226 GCA_035706385.1 Solimonas sp.
TCCCAGCCTTCCGGCAGCGTCACGCAGCGGCCGATGAAGACGATGCCGCCGAGCAGCAGGTAGCCGCTCCAGTTCGTCACCATGCTGGTCGCGACGATGCGCGCGATGTTCTTCGCGTCGACGCCGGAGCGCGAGTACAGCCGGTAGCGAAAACCGACGCTGCCGATCAGTGCGCCGAGATTGAGATTGAACGCGTAGCTGACGAGCGCGATCTCGAACTGTCGCAGCTTCGGCACCTGCGTCGTGTAGATGCGCGCGAACCAGTCGAAACATGCGTAGATCGCATAGCTCGCGGCGGCGAACAGTGCCGCGAGCACGAGCACCCACGCCGGCATTTCGCGCAGCGAACCCGTCACTTTCGCCCAGTCGACCGACTGTGCGCGCGACACGACGAGCCAGCCGACCAGGACGATGAACGCGACCGTCACCGTGCGGTTCAGCCATTTCAGCCATTGTCGCCGTTCGTACCTGTCGTTCGCGCCGGCCTTCATCCGTTGCCATCCGTGCATCGGTTCCGCCGCTTGCGGTTCCGCGCCGGCCTTCCCGCCGGCTGAAACTTCATGCTCGCGAGCCGCCGTGAACGCGGGCTGAAACCCGCGCGCCACACGCAACGACGAAGTTCCGCAGTGCTGGCGGCGCAGCGATCCGCGACTTAGCATGCGCCGCGATGCGCCTGAACAAATACATCAGCGAAACCGGCCTGTGCTCGCGACGCGAAGCCGACGCGCTGATCGCGGCCGGCCGCGTGACGATCAACGGCCGGCCGATCGAGCTCGGCACGCAGGTCGGCGACGGCGACGAGGTGCGTGTCGACGGCCGCGTCGTGCACGGCCGCGCGCGCGACGCGCAGCACGTCCGGCGCCGCGTCTACATCGCGCTGAACAAGCCGGTCGGCATCACCTGCACGACCGAGCGCCACGTCACCGGCAACATCGTCGACTTCGTCGGCCACCGCGAACGGATCTTTCCGATCGGCCGTCTCGACAAGGATTCCGAAGGGCTGATCCTGCTGACCAGCAACGGCGACATCGTCAACGAGATCCTGCGGTCCGAGAACGAGCACGAGAAGGAATATCTCGTGACGATCGACCGGCCGGTCAGCGCCGCGTTCGTCGCCGGCATGTCGGCCGGCGTCCACCTGCCCGGCCTCGACGTCCGCACCAAGCCGTGCATCGTCGAGAAAACCGGCGGCAACACGTTCCGCATCGTTCTCACGCAGGGTCTGAACCGGCAGATCCGCCGCATGTGCGAGGTTTACGGCTGCAAGGTGCGGCGGCTGCAGCGCGTGCGGATCATCGGTCTCAAACTCGGCGCGCTGAAGCCCGGCCAGTGGCGCGATCTGAGCGACGCCGAATTGCGCGGATTGCTGCCGCAGCGCACGATCTGGTGATCGCGCCGGCCGGCGGCGGCGCAAACGAGTAGAATCGCCGCCCTTTTCGGCAGACCCGCTGCCGGCGCGCACGACCGCTCGCGGCCTACCGAGGTGTTCCGATGTCCGACGATCCAGCCCGGCCTTCCGATTCGATCAGCTTTCGCGATCTCGCGCTCGCGCCCGAAGTGCTCGCCGCGCTCGAATCGGTCGGCTACGAAACGCCGTCGCCGATCCAGGCGCAGACGATCCCGCATCTGCTCGACGGCGCCGACGTGCTCGGCCAGGCGCAGACCGGCACCGGCAAGACCGCCGCGTTCGCGCTGCCGATCCTGTCGCGCCTCGATCTTGCGAAACGCCCGCCGCAGGCGCTGGTGCTGGCGCCGACGCGCGAACTGGCGATCCAGGTCGCCGAAGCGTTCCACCGCTACGCCGCGCAGATGCACGGCTTCCACGTGCTGCCGATCTACGGCGGCCAGAGTTACGGCCCGCAGCTCGCGGCGCTGCGCCGCGGCGTGCACGTCGTCGTCGGCACGCCGGGCCGCGTGCTCGATCATCTCAAGCGCGGCACGCTCGATCTGTCCGACATCCGCTATCTGGTGCTCGACGAGGCCGACGAGATGCTGAAGATGGGTTTCATCGAAGACATCGAGGCGATCATCAGGGCGACGCCCGACTCGCGCCAGGTCGCGCTGTTCTCGGCGACGATGCCGCCGCCGATCCGCCGCATCGCGCAGACCTATCTGCGCGAGCCGGTCGAAGTGCGCATCGCCGCCAAGACGACGACCGCCACCAACGTGCGCCAGCGCTACTGGCTCGCCGTCGGCCTGCACAAGCTCGACGCGCTGACCCGGATC
>DASSVA010000251.1:0-2940 GCA_035706385.1 Solimonas sp.
GATCACACGCATGGCGGCGAACAGACCGTCTGGCAATACGAGAACGGTCTGCCGGATTACCTGAAGGATGCGCTGAACGGCGCCGAGACGCTGCCGAGCGAGCCGTTCATCGGCCAGTTCAAGGCGTCGCGCGAGGAAGCCTAGTGGGCGCTGGTCTGGCTCAATGCCGAAGGGCCGCGCGCCGAGCCGGTCGCCGAAAGCTACGTCAACCTGATCCCGACCGCGCAGGGCGGCACGCACGTCAACGGACTGCGCACCGGCCTGACCGAGGCGATCCGCGAGTTCTGCGAATTCCGCAACCTGCTGCCGCGCGGCATGAAACTGACGCCGGAAGATGTCTGGAACGGTTGTGCGTACGTGCTCAGCGTCAAGATGCAGGACCCGCAGTTCGCCGGCCAGACCAAGGAACGGCTGAGCTCGCGCGAGACCGCGGCGTTCGTGCAGGGCGTGGTCCACGACTCGTTCAGCCTGTGGCTGAACCAGCACACCGAGGCCGGCGAACAGATCGCGCAACTGGTGATCGCCAACGCCAATGCGCGGCTCAAGCTCGCCAGGCAGGTCGTCCGCAAGAAGGTGACGAGCGGGCCGGCCTTGCCGGGCAAGCTCGCCGACTGCGTGTCGTCCGATCCGAAGCTGACCGAGCTGTTCCTCGTCGAAGGCGATTCGGCCGGCGGCTCGGCGAAACAGGCGCGCGACCGCGAATACCAGGCGGTGATGCCGCTGCGCGGCAAGATCCTCAACAGCTGGGAAGTCGATGCCGGCGAGGCGCTCGGCTCGCAGGAAATCCACGACATCTCGGTCGCGATCGGCGTCGATCCGGGCAGTGCCGACGTCAGCGGTCTGCGCTACGGCAAGGTCTGCGTGCTCGCCGACGCCGATTCCGACGGTCTGCACATCGCGACGCTGCTGTGCGCGCTGTTCCTCAAGCATTTCCGTCCGCTGGTCGCGGCCGGCAACATCTTCATCGCGATGCCGCCGCTGTTCCGCATCGACGCCGGCAAGCAGGTGTTCTATGCGCTCGACGAGGCCGAGAAGAACGGTGTCCTCGATCGCCTGGTCGCCGAAGGCAGCCGCGCCAAGCCGCAGGTCACGCGTTTCAAGGGTCTCGGCGAGATGAATCCGTTGCAGCTGCGCGAGACGACGATGGCGCGCGACACGCGTCGCCTCGTGCAGCTGACGCTCGATGACGACGCCGACGACGGCGCGCTGTCGACGGACAAAGTGATGGACATGCTGCTCGCCAAGAAACGCGCGTCCGATCGCAAGGAATGGCTGGAGCGCGAGGGCAATCGCGCCGAGGTATGAGACGCCGGTGACGGTCCAGGATTCCGAACTGCACGGCGCGCTGAAGCGCTGGTTCGGCTTCGATCATTTCCGGCCGGGGCAGGAGGCGGTCGTTCGCGACGCGCTCGCCGGCCGCGACCTGCTGGCGATCATGCCGACCGGCGGCGGCAAGTCGCTGTGCTTCCAGCTGCCGGCACTGCTGAAGCACGGCGTGATGATCGTCGTTTCGCCGCTGATCGCGCTGATGCAGGATCAGGTGCGGCTGCTGTCCGAGATGGGCATCGCCGCGACCTTCCTCAATTCGACGCTCGCTGCGGCCGACGCGGCGGCGCGCATGAGCGGCCTGCTGCGCGGCGATTACAAGCTGTTGTATCTGGCGCCCGAGCGCCTGCTGCTGCCGGAATTCCGCGACGGCTTTCTCGCGCGGCTCGCCGAAGCGCAGGGCGTTTCGGCGATCACCGTCGACGAAGCGCATTGCGTTTCCGAATGGGGCCACGATTTCCGCCCCGAATACCGCCAGCTCGGCGAACTGCGCGCGCAGTTTCCGGACGTTCCCGTGTTCGCGTTCACCGCGACCGCGACGCAACGCGTGCGCGGCGACATCGTCGCGCAATTGCGCTTGCGCGAACCGGCGGTTCATGTCGCCAGCTTCAACCGGCCGAACCTCTATTACGCGGTGCGGCCGAAAACGCAACAGACTTACACGCAGCTGCTGGCGCTGGCGCGCGAAGGCGGCGCCGGCATCGTCTACTGCCTGTCGCGCAGACGCGTCGACGAGATCGCCGCGAAGCTCGAAAGCGACGGCATCCGCGTTGCCCCGTACCACGCCGGACTCGACGCCGACGCGCGGCGCGACAACCAGGAGCGTTTCATCCGCGACGACGCGCAAGTGATCGTCGCGACAGTCGCGTTCGGCATGGGCATCAACAAGCCGGACGTGCGCTGGGTCGTGCATTACGACCTGCCACGGACGATCGAGGGCTATTACCAGGAAGCCGGTCGCGCCGGTCGCGACGGCGAGCCTTCGCGCTGCATCCTGTTCTTCGGGATCGGCGACATCCGCACCGCCGAGTTCCTGATCGCGCAGAAGACGCATCCGGAGACGAGTCTTCCTCTGGAGCAGGAGCAGCGCATCGCGCGCCAGCAGTTGCGGCAAGTGCTCGATTACGCCGAATCGCACGAATGCCGCCGCGCGGTGCAGTTGCGCTATTTCGGCGAGACCTTCGCCGGTCCTTGCGGCGCCTGCGACAACTGCCTGGAAACCAAGGCGACCGAGGACTGGACGCTGGAAGCGCAGCAGCTGCTGTCGTGTGTCGCGCGGCTCGCGCAACGCGGCGAGCGCTTCGGCGGCGCGCACGTCATCGACATCCTGCGCGGTTCGGAGAACCAGAAGATCGTCGATCGCGGCCATCAGCAGCTGTCGACCTACGGCATCGGCAAGGCGCGCTCCCAGGATGAATGGCGCGCGTTGCTGCGTACGCTGCTGCACCAGGGCCTGCTCGACGAAACCAGCGACGGCTACCCGGTGCTGCGACTGGCAGCCGCGAGCCGCGACGTGCTGAAAGGCGAACGCGAAGTGCGCGTCGTGCCGCCGCCGAAGCGCGAGAGCGTGGCGTCGCGCAAGGCGAAGAAGCGTGCCGAGCGGATCGGTCTGCG
>DASSVA010000252.1:0-13583 GCA_035706385.1 Solimonas sp.
CATTCCCGCGCAAGCGGGAATCCAGGGATCGGGCCTCATTGCTTGCCGCCCTGGATGCCCGCTTTCGCGGGCATGACGGTGAAATAAATACGGACAGGGAAACGAAGCATGCGTATCGCAGTCATCGGCGGCACCGGCAAGGAAGGCGGCGGCATGGCGCTGCGCTGGGCGCGCGCCGGCCACGAGGTTTTCATCGGCTCGCGCGACGCGGCGAAGGCCGAAGCCGCGGCTGTCGAACTCGGCCGTGAAGCCGGCCGCGCGATCCGCGGCGGCGGCAATGCCGCGGCGGTCGAAGCGAGCGAGATCGCCGTGCTCAGCGTGCCGTACGGCGCGCACGCCGCGACGCTGCACGAGCTGAAAGGCGTTCTCGCCGGCCGCGTGCTGATCGACATCACCGTGCCGCTGCAGCCGCCGAAAATCAGCACCGTCAACCTGCCAGCCGGCCAGTCCGCCGCGCTCGAAGCACAGGCGATTCTCGGTGATGCGACGCCGGTCGTCGCGGCGATGCACCACGTCAGCGCCGTGCATCTGCGCGACCTCGCGCATGCGATCGATTGCGACGTGCTCGCGTGCGGCGACGACAAGGCCGCGCTCGAAACGGCGCTCGCGCTGATCAACGACCTCGGCGTGCGCGCGTTCGATGTCGGCGCGCTGCGCAATGCGATCGCGCTCGAATCGCTGACGCCGCTGCTGCTGCATCTGAACCGCCAGCAGAAAGGCCGCAGCACCGGCATCCGCCTGACGGGCGTTTGAGAGTTTGTGAATAAATCTACTGCGCTCGGCATTTTGCGCGCCGGCGGTGCTGACGCGGCACGTCCTGTGCCTCGCCCTTCGGGCCTCGGCTGCGCCGAGGTCCGAATCAGCGTCCTGCCGATTCGCCGCAATCCTCACGTACTCAAGTACGCTGCGGTTGCTCCGCTCCGGCGGTGCACAAACTGCCTTCGCTCGCTACGATTTCTTCACAAGCTCTGAGCAGACTCGTCGATGTCCATCAGCGGAGCCGAAACGTGAAAATCCGTCGCCGGATGATCGACCGCGAACTGCGCTTCATGGGCGCGGTGATGAAACTGCTGATGCGGCCGGCGACGCCGAAAGCGTTCGCGCGGCTCGCACGGCTGAGCCGCCACATGCGCGGCCGCAGGCCGCGCAACTTGCATTGCCATGAAGTGTCGATCCCGCGCCGCGACGGCGGCAGCCTGCGCGTCGTCGTCTATCGCGCCCGGCATGAACGCGCCGATCGCCCGGCCGTGTTGTGGCTGCACGGCGGCGGCTATCTGATCGGCGCGCCGGAACAGGACGTCGCGACCTATCGCCGCCTGATCGCGGCCGGCGACTGCGTGATCGTCGCGCCGGATTACCGGCTCGGCTTCGAGGCGCCGTATCCGGCGGCGCTCGACGACGGCTACGACGCGCTGCTGTGGCTGAAATCGCACGCCGCCGAACTCGGTGTCCGCGACGACCAGATCGCGGTCGCCGGCATGAGCGCCGGCGGCGGCCTGACGGCGGCGCTGACGCTGTACGCGCGCGATCGCGGCGAGGTGAATGTCGCGTTCCAGCTGCCGCTGTATCCGATGATCGACGATCGCATGACGACCGAATCGGCACGCGACAACGACGCACCGGTGTGGAATTCGGTCGCGAACCGCATCGCCTGGCAGGTCTATCTCGGCGAGCGTCACGGCACGGACGACGTGCCGGTCTACGCGGCCGCGGCGCGCGCCGACGATCTGCGCGGCCTGCCGCCGACCTGCACGTTCGCCGGCGATCTCGAACCGTTCCGCGACGAGACGATCGCCTACGTCGACAAGCTGAAAGCGGCCGGCGTGCCGGTCGCGTTCGAGCTGTTCGAAGGCGCGTATCACGGCTTCGACGTGATCGTGCCGAAAGCGGCGATCAGCCGGCGCGCGACCGCGTTCTTCATCGACTGGTTCGCGCACGCCGTCGCCCACTGCTTCGCACCGCAGACCGGCGACGCGCGGCGCCGCACCGGCTGAACGCCATGTGGGCCGTCGTGCCGCTGAAGTCGCCCGAACATGCGAAAACGCGGCTCGCCGGCTGCCTGAGTCCGGCGCAGCGCCGGCAATTGTCGTTCGATCTCGCCGCCCACACGATCGATGCGCTGCAGGCGACGCCGGCGATCGACGCCGTCGCCGTGGTCACGTCCAGCACCGGGATCGCCGCGTTCGCGCAGGCGCGCGGCGCGCGGCCGCTGCTGCTGCCCGACGAAACCGGCACCGCCGCCGCGTTCGCCGCGGCGATCGCGCAACTGCGGCCGCTGAATCTCGACCGGCTGCTGATGATCGCCGGCGATCTGCCGCTGGCATCGCCGGCCGCGCTGCAGACGCTGTGCGCGCCGTGCGCCGGCATCGACGTCACGATCGTGCCGGACCGCCACCGCGCCGGCACCAATGCGCTGCTGTGCGTGCCGCCGGACGTTCTGGCGCCGTGTTTCGGGGAACAGAGCTTTCAGCGCCATCTCGCCGCCGCGCGGGCCGCAAATCTGCACGCGCGCATCCTGGAGATCGACGCGCTCGCGCTCGATCTCGACGAACCGGCAGACCTCGAAGAACTGCGCCGCCGCGGCGGCAGCGCCGACGTCGCCGGCATCGGCGACGGCGTTCCGGGCATCGCCACGGCCGGCTGACGCGCGCGTCGTGGCATGTTGCGGGGTTTTTCGCTAGCCTGTATCAACACTGTTGTTCACAATACGGGAACGGCCTTCCGGCCACGACCCGATACCAGGAGAAGACCATGGCCGGTTCCGCGGCAGCCAGCGACGTGCAGCTCGATCTGAGCGACGTCGACCATCGCGTCGGCCAACTGGTCGGCGGCGGCCAGCTCTGGGAACCGTGCGCGGCGAGCGACATCCGCCGCTGGGTGATGGCGATGGATTACCCGAATCCGCTCCACTGGGATCAGACGTTCGCGCGTGAATCCGAATTCGGCGGACTCATCGCGCCGCAGTCGATGGCGGTCGCGCTCGATTACGGTCACGGCTGCCAGCCGGCCTGCGTCGGCAGAATCCCCGGCTCGCATCTGATCTTCGGCGGCGAGGAATGGTGGTATTACGGCTACCGCGTGCGGCCGGGCGACCAGTTGTTCCAGGAACGCCGCTTCCTCGATTACAAGCTCGCCGACACCAGGTTCGCCGGGCCGACGATGTTCCAGCGCGGCGACACGATCCACCGCAACCAGCACGGCACGGTGGTCGCGAAGGCGCGCTCGACGGCGATCCGCTATCTCGCCGCCGAGGCCGAGAAGCGCAGGATGTACGCGGAGAAGCTGCCGCCGAAACCGAAATGGACGGCAGCGCAGATCGCCGAGGTCGACCGGCTGCGCCACGACTGGATCCTGTCGAACCGCGAAGGCGTGTCGCCGCTGTCCGGCTCGGTGAAAGTCGGCGACAAGCTGCCGCGGCGCGTCATCGGCCCGCATTCGATCGCGTCGTTCTCGACCGAATACCGTGCGTTCGTGTTCAACGCCTGGGGCAGTTTCGAATGGGTCGGCGTGCCGGGCGTGAAGGATCCGTGGATCAACCAGGACCCCGGCTGGGTCGAAGGCTTCGGCTTCGACGAGGAAGGCGCGAAGATCGATCCGCGCAAGCGCGACGGCCTCTACCTCGGCCCGTCGCGCGGCCACGTCGACGACGACAAGGCCGGCGAGATCGGCATGGCGCGCGCGTACGGTTACGGCGCGACGATGCACGCCTGGGTCGTCGATTACGTCGCGTACTGGGCCGGCAACCACGGCTTCGTCCGTTACGCGAAGTCGGATTTCCGCGGCCCGGCGTTCGAAGGCGACGTGACGTATTTCGACGCCGAAGTGATCGATACGCAGCGCGAAAGCAGCTGGGGCGTGCCGCTGGCGATCGTCAAGGTCAAACTCAGGAATCAGGACGGCAGCACACTGGTCGATGCCGTCACGCACGTCGAACTCCCGGTAAGCTGAACGACATGAACCGCGCCGCACTGCCATCGCCGTCCGTCATCCGCGGCCTGCCCCTCGACGAGGAAACCGGCATCGGCCCGCTGACGCTGCCGGCGTATCTGCGCGACGTGACGACGCGCTTCGCGACGCGCGAGGCGCTGGTGATGCACGAAGCCGCCGGCACGACGCGCTGGCGCTACGCCGAGCTGTGGCAGCAGGCGATGGCCGTCGCCAAGGCCCTGCACGCCTGCGGCATCGGCAAGGGCGAACGCGTCGGCGTGATGATGACGAACCGCCCCGAATGGCTGTCCGGCTGCTTCGGCGCGACGCTGGCCGGCGGCGTCGCGACCGGCATCAGCACGTTCTCGACGCCGGACGAACTCGATTACCTGTTGCGCGTGTCCGGCGTCTCGGTGCTGTTGTTCGAACGCACGGTGTTGAAGAAGGACTTCGCGCAGATGCTGTGCGCACTCGAACCGCAGATCGCGATCGATGCCGCCGGCGCGGTGCGCAGCACGAAATATCCGTTCCTCAAGCATCTCGCCTGCGTCGGCGCCGCGCACGGCGCGATCGAGGACTGGCAGACCTTCCTCGCGCACGGCCGCGACGTGCCGGACGCGATCATCGACGCGACCGCGGCGACCGTGACGCCGGCCGACCCCGGCTTGCTGTTTTTCTCGTCGGGTTCGACCAACAAGCCGAAAGGCATTCTCAACGCGCATCGCGGCGTCTGCCTGCAGCTTTGGCGCTGGCTGCGCTTCTACGGAATGCTGCCGGCCGACGGCGATCTGACGAAGGTCGCGAGCGACGTGCGCTGCTGGTCGGCGAACGGCTTCTTCTGGTCCGGCAATTTCGCGCAGGCGCTCGGCGGCGCGCTGTCGAGCGGCGGCAGCCTCGTCCTGCAATCGACGTTCATCGCCGACGAAGCGCTGCGGCTGATGGAACGGGAAAAGGTCACGCTGCCGGTCGCCTGGCCGCACCAGTGGAAACAGCTCGAAGAAGCGCCGAACTTCGCGAGCGCGAATCTCGCCTCGCTGCATTACGTCGATCCGGCGACGCCGCTCGGCCGCCATCCGACGGTGAACACCGACTGGCAGGAACCGATGGCGGCGTACGGCAACACCGAGACGTTCACGATCTCGTCGATCTTCGCGTCCGGCACCTCGCGCGAGCGCATCAACAGGAGCCACGGCGAACCGCAGCCGGGCAACGTGTTCAAGATCGTCGATCCGCTGAGCGGCGAAGTGGTGAACATGGGCGAGCGCGGCGAAATCGCCGTCAAGGGCCCGACGCTGATGCTCGGTTATCTCGGCGTGCCGCTCACCGACACGCTCGACGACGAAGGTTTCTTCCGCACCGGCGACGGCGGTTACGTCGACGCCGAAAACCGCCTGTACTGGGAAGGCCGGCTCAACGACATCATCAAGACCGGCGGCGCCAACGTCTCGCCGATCGAGATCGACGGCGTGATCGCCGCCTGCCCCGGCATCAAGCTCGTGCGCTGTGTCGGCGTCCCGCACGACACGCTCGGCGAAATCGTCGTCGCCTGCGTCGTGCCGTTCGAGAATGCGAGTGTCGACGCAAGCACGGTCCGCGAATTCGCGAAGGAACGGCTCGCCAGCTACAAGTTGCCGCGCCGCGTCGTGTTCGTGCGCGAGGACGAACTGCAGTTGACCGGCAGCGCCAAGATCAAGCTCGCCGACCTGCGCGCGCTGGCACAGCAGCGGCTGGCAAGTGTGGAAGACTGAGACGCGAAAGACAAAGGCATGAACCGCAGATTACGCAGATTGACGCCGATTCGAATCGGGGATTTTCTCGACTCTCGTTTGTCTGCGTAATCTGCGGTTAACGCTTTTTCAGCCCCTACATGCAGAGCTTCAATCCCGCACCGCAGGCCTGGCTCGAACGGCGCCCGAGTGACGCCGAGGCCGATGCCCTGCTCGATCATGACGACTGGCGTGCGCTGGCGCCGCTCGCCGGCGAACTGCGCGAACGCGGCTGGGGCACGCGCATCAGCCATTCGCGCAAGGTGTTCGTGCCGCTGACGCAGCTGTGCCGCGACGTCTGCCATTACTGCACGTTCGCGAAAGTGCCGCGCGATCTCGCCAGGCCGTATCTCGAAGCGGACGACGTGTTGCGCATCGCCGAGAGCGGCGCGGCGCTCGGCTGCAAGGAAGTGCTGTTCACGCTCGGCGACCGGCCCGAACTGCGCTATGCGCGCGCGCGCGACGCGCTCGCAAGACTCGGCTTCGCGACGACGCTCGATTATCTCGAACACGTCGCCGGCCTCGTGCTGCGCGAGACTGGTCTGCTGCCGCATCTGAATCCCGGCCTGATGGATGCCGCGCAGCTCGCGCGGCTGCGCCGCGTCGCGCCGTCGATGGGCATCATGCTGGAGTCGGCGTCCGATCGACTGTGCGAACGCGGCGGTCCGCATTACGGCTCGCCGGACAAGCGGCCGGCGCGCCGCCTCGAAACGCTGCGCCTCGCCGGTGAGGCGCGTGTGCCGATGACCAGCGGCATCCTGATCGGCATCGGCGAGACGCGGCGCGAGCGGATCGAAGCCCTGCTCGCGCTACGCGCGCTGCACGAACGGCACGGACATCTGCAGGAAATCATCGTCCAGAATTTCCGCGCCAAGCCCGGCACCAAGATGCACGCCGCGGCGGAGCCGTCGAACGACGAACTGTGCTGGACGATCGCCGCCGCACGGCTGATCTTCGGCGCCGGCATGAGCATCCAGGCGCCGCCGAATCTCTACGGCGGCGACCTGACCGAGCTGATCGCCGCCGGCATCAACGACTGGGGCGGCGTGTCGCCACTGACGCCCGATCACGTCAATCCGGAAGCGCCGTGGCCGCATCTCGACCGGCTCGCCGACGACACCGCGCGCGCCGGCTGCGATCTCGTCGAACGGCTGACGGTCTATCCACGCTACGTGCAGGCGCGCCGCGAATGGCTCGCCGACGAGCTGCAGACGCCGGTGCTGCGCCTCGCCGACGGCGCCGGCCACGCGCGCGTCGGTTGCTGGTCGCCGGGCGCGGCGGCAACCGCGAACGCCGACGACCTGCGCGACGTGCCGCTGCAGGCGACGCCGCGCCGCTCGGCGATCGGCACCTTGATCGAACGCGCGTCTGCCGGCAGCGAGCTCGCCGAACACGAAATCGCCGAGCTGTTCACCGCGCGCGGCGCCGATTTCGTCGCGGTCTGCGCTGCGGCCGACCGGCTGCGCGCGACAACGGTCGGCGAGACGGTCAGCTACGCGGTCGTCCGCAACATCAATTACACCAACGTCTGCCTGTACAAATGCGGCTTCTGCGCATTCTCGAAGGGGCGCGCGCACGAGGACCTGCGCGGCAAACCGTATCTCGTCGATCGCGCCGAGATCTGCCGCCGCGTGCGCGAGACCTGGGAACGCGGCGGCACCGAAGTCTGCATGCAGGGCGGCATCCATCCATCGTTCACCGGCCAGACCTATCTCGACATCTGCCGCGCCGCGAAGGACGCGGTGCCGCAGATCCACGTGCACGCGTTCTCGCCGCTCGAAGTCAGCCACGGCGCGCGGACGCTCGGCATTCCGGTCGCGGAGTTTCTCGCCGAACTGAAACGTGCCGGCCTCGGCTCGCTGCCGGGTACCGCGGCGGAAATCCTCGACGACGACATCCGCCGCGAACTCGCGCCGGACAAGCTCGACACGCAGGGCTGGCTCGATGTCGTCGCCGCCGCGCATCGCGCCGGCCTGCCGACGACGTCGACGATCATGTTCGGCCACATCGAAAGCCATGTGCACTGGGCACGCCATCTGCTCGCGCTGCGCCGGCTGCAACGTGAGACCGGCGGCATCAGCGAATTCGTGCCGCTGCCGTTCGTGCACATGGAAGCGCCGATCTATCTGCGCGGCCGCGCGCGGCGCGGGCCGACGTTGCGCGAGACGATCCTGATGCACGCAATCGCGCGGCTCGCGCTGCATCCGCTGATCCCGAACATCCAGGCGTCGTGGGTCAAGCTCGGCCCCGCATGGGCGCAGCGCTGTCTGCAGGCCGGCGCGAACGATCTCGGCGGCACGCTGATGAACGAATCGATCAGCCGTGCCGCCGGCGCATCGCACGGCCAGGAATTCGCGCCGGCCGAAATGCAGCAGCTGATCGGCGCGCTCGGCCGACCGTGGCGGCAGCGCAACACTTTGTACGGCGACGTCGATGCCGAACGCGTCGCGCGGGCCTGCCATGCCGCGCCGCTCGGCGAGACCTGGAACGCGCCGCTGTCGCGCCGCGCGGCGCCAGTCGCCGCGTAAACCCGGAATGGAACGCAAGCCCGTCATTGCGAGGAGCGTAGCGACGAAGCCATCCAGTCGCACCGCTGAATCGAGCCTCGCTGCTGGATTGCTTCGTCAGCCTTCGGCTTCCTCGCAATGACGGTAACTTCCGCGTCCGGCGCGCTGAACTTCCTGCCGGTCGCCGGCATTCCCGAAGTGCAGCCCGGCGACGATCTCGCCGCCCTGCTCGATCGCGCGCTGGCGCACGAACCGAATCCGCGGCTGCAGGATGGCGACGTGCTGGTCGTCGCACAGAAGATCGTCTCGAAAGCGGAAAACCGCTACGTCGAACTCGACAGCGTGACGCCCGGCGCCGAAGCGTCGCAGCTCGCCGAACGCTGCGGCAAGGACGCGCGGCTGGTCGAGCTGGTCTTGCGCGAAGCCAGCGAAGTGCTGCGCGTCGCGCCGGGCGTGCTGATCGTCCGCCACAAACTCGGTTTCGTCGTCGCCAACGCGGCGATCGACCAGTCGAACCTGCCGTCGCACGACCGTGAGCGCGCACTGCTGCTGCCGGCCGATCCGGACGCGTCCGCGCAGGCGCTGCGCGCGGAATTGCAGAAGCGCCACGGCATCGGACTCGCGGTGCTGATCTCCGACAGCTTCGGCCGCGCATGGCGGCTCGGCGTCTGCGGCACCTGCGTCGGTTGCGCCGGCTTGCGCGCGCTCGTCGATATCCGCGGCGAAGCCGATCGTGGCGGTCGGGCGCTGCAGGTCACGCAGCTCGCGGTCGCCGATCAGCTGTGCGCGACCGCGACGCTGGTCGGCGGCGAAGCCGCCGAAGGACGGCCGGTCGTGATCGTGCGCGGCGTGCCGCGCGAATATTTCGCCGATGGCATCGGTGCAACCAGTCTGCTGCGACCGCGCGAGCAGGATTTGTTCCGCTGAAGTCGCCGACGTTGCCCGCATCATCGCCGGCAACAGCCCACCGCAAACGCCATGCGCGCACAAAAAAGGCGGAGCCATGCTCCACCTTTTTTGTCACGACACGCCGCGATCAGATATTGCCGAAGCTGTAACGCAACCGGACACCGTACATGCGCGGCTCGCCCAGCGTCGCGAACTCCAGTCCGGTCTGCAGCGACGCCAGGCCGGGCACGAACTGGTAGTACTTCTCACCGGTCAGATTGGTCGCGAAGATCGACAGATCCAGCGCCGTGCCGGCAATCTGCTCCCAGTTGATGTTGCCGTTCAGCAGATTGCGACTGTCGAGCACACCGTAGTTCGTGCCGCCCATCGCCGCCAGGATCGCCGGGTTCTGATAGGTGTAGCTGGTCGTCTGCTTCGCGGTGTAGATGTAGTTCAGCCCCAGAGAAATCTGGCCGAGTGCGCGATCGAGCGGCAGCACGTAGTTGCCGGCAATGCTGAGCTTGTTCTTCGGCGACAGCACCAGCGGTGAACCCTTGGCGATCTGCGAGACCTGCGCTTCGTAGTTCGGATCGTTGGTCACCACCGGATCGATCGAGCGGATCGACGTGTTGAGATACGTGTAGCTCAACTGGAACGTCAGCCCCTTGACCGGCATCAGTACCGATTCGACCTCGGCTCCGTAGATGCGCGACTTGCCGGCGTTGACGATGCCGGTGGTCGGCGACACCGGCGCGTTGTCACGCGCATTGAAGCCGATCTGCAACTGCTGGTTGGTAAAGTTGTTGTAGAACGCCGCGACGTTGAACGTGCCGCGCACGAAGCGGTCGAAGCTGGTCTTGAAGCCGACCTCGTAGTTGTCGACCTTTTCCGGGTCGAACGTGCGCAGATCGACCGGCGCGTTCGAGAACACGCCACCGGCACGATAGCCGCGCGCATACTTCGCGTAGACCAGCATGTCCTGAACCGGCGTGTAATCGAAATCGATCATCCAGGTCGGCTTGCTCGATTTCTGCGACAGCTTGTTGCGGCAGCCGTCCGGTGTCGTCGCGGGGTCCGTGCAGATCGTGATCGGCTCCGTGCCTTCGGCCGCCTCGACAGGGAAGATCGTCGTCCGCCGCACCGCGTCATTGGTCTGCTTGTCCCAGGTATAGCGCAGACCGCCGGTCAGCTTGAACTGATCGGTGAACGCGTACGTGGCCTGCGTATAGACGCCCTGATCGCGGTAGGTCGTCTCGCCGACCGTGTAGTTCACCGCGCCGATGTGCTGAGCCGCATGCGTCGGATCCTGCATCCGCGCCAGCGCCGTGAACGTGGCGCCCAGTGGATCGCTGCAGGCGAACGCGGCCAGATCAGTGCAAACCGCCAGCTGTGGCGACTGGTTGCCGACTTTGCCGAGCGGATCGCTCCATTCGAGATAGACACCGGCCTGGTAGGTCAGCCGCGAATCGAACGCCAGACCCTGCAGCTGCACCTCTTCCGTGTAGGTCGATTGATTCGCGCTCTTGTAACCCGGCGCGGCGAAAATGCCGGTGAACAGCGACGGAATGCCGCCGGCGAAGATGCCCTGATAAGCCGGCGAAAGATCGCTGACCTGCCAGTTCGTGCCGAACAACGGCGACCGCTGCAGATCCTCGAACTCGGCGTAGCTCGCGATGTTCTTGACTGTCAGATTGTCGGTCGCGGTCCATGTCGTGGTGTTGATCGTCTGCCACTGCGTGATGCGCGAGACCGGATTGGCGGTGGCGCCTTCGACGTCGTAGAAGCCGGCACCCTGTGCCTTCTCGCGATCGAGCTGGCCGCACGAGAACACGCCGAAGAAATTGCCGAGTCCGACGCCGACGTCCTCCTGCGACTGCGGATTGGCACCGGCCGGATTGCAGGCGATCAGCTTCTGCACGCTGCCGTTGGTGTCGGACTTGCTGTACGAGGCGATCGTGTAGTTCTCGATGTTGTCGGTCAGATCGAGCACGAGGCTGCCACGCACCGCGCTGTAATCGACATCGTTGTAGGCATCCGGACCGATGCCGGAGATATTGTCCAGATAGCCGTCGCGCGTCTGATGATCGACGGCGATGCGGAAACGCGCACTGTCACTCAGCGGCGCGTTGAACACGCCCTGGACGCGCCGCATGTCGTAATTGCCGGCCGAGACTTCGGCATAGCCCTCGAGCGCGGACGTCGGCTTCTTCGGCACGAGCAGCACCGCGCCGCCGGTCGTGTTGCGACCGAACAGCGTGCCTTGCGGACCTTTCAGGACCTGCACGTTCTGCAGGTCGAAGAAGCTGCCGGGGCCGACGCCGTCGCCGGCGGTCGTACCCTGCGTCGGACCGCGCGGCGCGACGACGTCGGCGAAATAGGTGCCGACCGAAGGCGCCGTGCCGGCATCCTGCACGAAGCCGCGGATCGCGAAGCTGGTGTTCTCGTTGCCGAAGTTGTTGTTCGACGACAGCGACGGCGTGAAATTGGCGAGATCGGTCGCGCTGACGACGTTGCGGTTGGTGAGCTGATCCTGATTGAAGACCGTGATCGAAATCGGCACGTCCTGCAGTTTTTCCTCGACGCGCCGCGCAGTGACGATGACTTCCGGAAGCGCGTCGGCGGCATCCGTGTTCGCGGCGCTGCTGTCGTCCGCCGTGGTGGCGGCGGTCGCGGTGTCCCCCGTCGCGGCGGGTGCCGGCGTCGCCGCGGCGTTCTGCTCGGTCGCGGGCGGCGCATCGGTTGTCGCGGCTTCCTGTGCGCCCGCCGTCGAGCAGGCGAGCAGGCCCAAAGTCAACGCGCACAGCTTTCCGTGATGGATGCTACGAGTCATGCACTCTCTCCTCAATCGATCTTTATTTTTCCGGCGCGCCGGCTGCGGCCTGCCTGCGAAAACCGTCGCGGACATACGTGGAACGATTCCGGCAAACCACTTCGACGTTACCCTTCGCCGCAATTACAGTCAACAACGTTGTTGATTTGTACGACATGCGGCAGCTTTGCGCCGACCGGCGTGATCTCGCTGCTGCGATGCCGTGCAGCGATGATGCGCCGGCAGCATCGACCCGGTATCCGGAATCGATGTTCAAATCGGGCCATTTGTGAAAGATTCCGTCATCGACACGCGTGAATTTGGCGTCATGCCGCTGTCCCGAAATCATCGACATGGCCGCATCGCAGGCGTCTGCGTCGTTGCCCGCCATCCGCCCGCTCGCTAGCCTCGTTGCACAAGCCGTGAACGGAGCGGGATGTCGTGAGCCGGGTGTCCGATCTGATGCAGCGCGCGCAGGCGGCGACATCGCTCGCCGATTTCGGCGACGACGGTTTTCGCGAAGGGCTGCAGCGGCTGGTCGTCTCGGCCGACCGCGAAGCGCGTCTGAGCGAACGCGGTCGCGCCGGTTTCGATCTGCAGATCGTCGATCTGCTCGCGCATCGTCTGCGCGTCGAGCACTGGTATCGCCTTCATCCCGAGATCGACGAACAGCAGATCGTCGCGCCGCTGATCGGGCTCGGACTGCCGCGCACCGGCTCGACCGCGCTGTCGTGCCTGCTCGCCGAGGATCCCGCGGTACGCTCGATCCGCAACTGGGAAGCGATGGCGCCGTGCCCGCCACCCGAAACGGCGACCGAGACGAGCGATCCGCGCATCGCGATCGCCGAGCAGATGGTGCAGAAACGTCACGACATGTTTCCACGCAAGAAGGCGATGCTGCCGTCGTCGGCGACGATGCCGACCGAGTGCCAGACGTTCATGGGCCATGACTTCAAGAGTCATCTGTTCCAGGCGCTTTGGCAGGTCCCGAGCTACGCCGACTGGCTGAACCGCGACGCCGACCTCGTGCCGACCTACCGCTACGTCAAGCGCGTGCTCAAGCTGCTGCAATGGCGCTGTCCGCCGCAGCGCTGGCGGCTGAAGAATCCGAGCCACATCGCGTTCATCGACGCCCTGCATGAAGTGTTTCCCGACGCGCGTTACTGGATGACGCATCGCGACATCGGCAAGGTGCTGCCGTCGGTCGCCGACCTGTATTACGAGCTGATGCGCGCGTCGTCCGACGATGTCGACAAGCACTATCTCGGCGCGCTGAACAGCGACTGGTGCGAGCGCGGCATGCGCAAAGTGATCGCGTTCCGCGACGCCGGGCACGAGCATCGCTTCTTCGACATTCACTTCGCGCCGCTCCAGGCCGATCCGTTTCCGATCATCGAACGTCTTTACGATTTCCTCGGCGAAGACTTCACGCCGCAGACGCGCACACGGATGGCAACGTGGCGCCGCGACACGCCGCGCGACCGGCACGGCGAACATCGCTGTGACGCCGCCGACTTCGGGCTCGAATCGGCGCGGCTAAGCGAACGCTTCCGTTTCTACACGGAGCGCTTCGGCGTTGCCGCCTGACATGAACGCCACAGGCGAGGAAAGACGATGGAACTGAGCGTGCAGCAGCTGGCCGGCGGCCTCGCCGCCGAAAAGGATCTCGTGCTGCCGGGCCAGCCC
>DASSVA010000253.1:0-8535 GCA_035706385.1 Solimonas sp.
CGCGCTGCTGATCGTCTGCGCGTTCTGGGTCGCCAGCGACTGGCCCGACGGCCCGGTCGCCGCGTTGAATGCGACCGTCGTCTGCTGCCTGTTCGCGGCGTCGGCGACGCCGCGCTTCGCGATCCGCCAGATGATCGTCGGCATCGCGCTCAGCGTCGTGTTCGGCTTCGTCTGCGCGCTCGGCGTGCTGCCGCAGATGGACGGTTTTCCGCTGCTGATGCTGGGCCTGACGCCGTTTCTCGCGTTCGGTCTGTGGCTCGCCGCGCAGCCGGCGTCGGCCGGTGTCGGCGCCGCATTCATGATCTTTTTCACGACGCTGGTCTCGCCGCAGAATCCGCCGACGCACGATCCGGCGTTCCTGCTCAACCAGGGTTTCGCGCTGATCATCGGCATGGCGGTCGGCAGCCTCACGTTCGGCGTCCTGCTGCCGGCCGAAGGGCTCGATCGCCTCGCGCGCCTGCAGCGCGCGCTGCGGCGCCAGCTCGAACGCGCGTGCCGCGCGCCGCTGCGCGGTCTTCGCCAGCGCTTCCAGAGCCAGTGCCGCGACCTGCTGCTGCAGATCCAGGCGACGACCGGCATCGACGCCGGCCGTCTCACCGTCGCGCAGAACTACGGCCTGTCAGTGCTCGACGTCGGCCACGCGATCGTCGAAGCGCGCGACACGATCGCCGGCGACGACGCGCTCGCCGAATGGCGCGCGACGCTGCAGCCGACGCTCGATGCCGTCGTCGATCTCTGCGACAGGCCGGACGCCGCGTCGCGCGCCGCCGCGCAGGGGCAGCTCGCCGCGCTGATCACGCGGCTCGACAGCGCCTGCGCCCGGCAATCGCCGGCGCGACCGATGCTGCGGCGCGTGATCGCGGCGCTGCATCGCGTACGCGGCGGCCTGCTCGATCTCGAACACGATGCCGTCGGCGACAGCCTGCCCGCCGGAGCCGTTCATGCCGCGTGAATTCGCCCTCGCCGGCATCCTGTTCCCGACGCTGCTGCTGGTGCTGATCGTCAGCGCGAGCCTGACCTGGCTGCTCGACGGCCTGCTCGCGCGCTTCGGTTTCTACCGCTACATCTGGCGTCCGCCGGTGTTCCGCCTCGCGCTGTTCGTCTGCCTGTTCGGCGGCGGCGGCCTGCTGATCTACGGCTGACGGTTTCGCTTTCACGGAGTCTTGTCATGAACCCTGTCCAGGCCCTGCGCGTATTGATGACGCTGGCGATCTGCGTCGCCGCCGTGCTGGTCGGCGTCGCGCTGTGGGACCACTACATGCTCGCGCCGTGGACGCGCGACGGCCGCGTGCGCGCCGACATCGTCGCGATCGCGCCGGACGTCGCCGGCCTGGTCAGCGAGATCGCCGTGCGCGACAACCAGTTCGTGCGCCGCGGCGAGCTGCTGCTGCGCATCGACCCCGAACGCTACCGGCTCGCCGTCGCGCAGGCCGAAGCCGCGCTGCAGGCACACGACGTCGACCGCCGGCTGCGCGCACGCGACGCCGCGCGCCGCGCCAGGCTCGACGGCCTGGTGATCTCGAAGGAAAACCGCGAAACGACCGCGTCGCAGGCCGCCGCCGCCGACGCGCAGTACGACGCGGCGCGCGCCGCGCTCGACGTCGCGCGCCTCAACCTCGCGCGCGCCGAGATCCGCGCGCCGGTCGACGGCTATGTCACCAACTTCACCGCGCAGGTCGGCGATTACGCGTCGGTCGGCAAGCCGTTGCTGGCGCTGATCGACGCGCATTCGTACTACGTCGTCGGTTATTTCGAGGAAACCAAGCTGCCGAAACTGCGGGTCGGCGACGCCGCGCGCATGCGGCTGATGGACGGCGGCGAACTGCGCGGCACGATCGAAAGCGTGCCGCGCGGCATCAACGACCACAACGACGCGGTCGGCCGCTCCGGCCTCGCCGACGTCAACCCGACGTTCAACTGGGTGCGGCTCGCGCAGCGCATCCCGGTGCGCGTACGGATCGACGCCGTGCCCGACGGCACGCGCCTCGTCGCCGGCCAGACCTGCTCGGTGATCGTCGAGCCGAAGGCCGGCGCCGCGGCGTCACCGGACAGCCGCGTTCATCCTTAGAATTCACACTCTCACGAGCCAAGCCCGCCACCGATGCGAATCGCCACCTGGAACGTCAATTCGCTGAAAGTCCGCCTGCCGCATCTGCTCGACTGGCTGCAGGCGGCCGATGTCGACGTGATCGCGCTGCAGGAGATCAAGACGCTCGACGACGGCTTTCCGCGCGCCGAGCTGGAGGCGGCCGGCTATCGCGCCGCCAGCAACGGCCAGAAGACGTACAACGGCGTCGCCCTGCTCGCGCGCAGCGAATTGCATGACGTGGTGCGCGACATGGACGGCTTCGCCGACGAGCAGAAGCGCGTGATCGCGGCGACCATCGACGGCATCCGCTTCATCAGCGTCTACGTCGTCAACGGCCAGTCGGTCGGCAGCGAGAAATACGCGTACAAGCTGCGCTTCCTCGACGCGCTGCACGATTACCTCGCCGCCGAGCTGGAGAATCACCCGCTGCTGGCGATCGGCGGCGATTTCAACATCGCGCCGGCGCCGGAGGACACGCACGATCCGCAAATCTGGGAAGGCGGCGTGCTGTGTTCGGCGCCGGAGCGCGAAGGTCTGAACCGGCTGCTGTCGCTCGGCCTGCACGACGCGTTCCGGATGTTTCCGCAGGCGGCCAACACGTTCACGTGGTGGGATTACCGGCAGGCCGGTTTTCGCCGCAACCTCGGCCTGCGCATCGATCACTGGCTGTTGTCGACGCCGCTCGCCGCGCATGCGCGCGGCGCGACCGTCGATCTGGCGCCGCGGCGGCTGGAACGGCCGTCCGACCATGCGCCGTTGATCGTCGAAATCGCACCGGGCTTCTGAAATCGGGTAATTTTGAGACGGACTGCGCGATCGGCTTCCGGGGGGACCGCTAAGATCGACGGCATGAACACTCGATACGCCACGCCGCGGGCCGTTCGCCGCCGCAACCATTACGACGTCACCGGCCGCGTGCGCATCTCGCACCCGGACGACGTCCGCATCGCCGTCTGCGAACTGCTCGCCGACCTGTATCCGGACGCCAACCTCGCCGCGCTGCGCGACGCGTTCAGGACGTTCGGCCGGCTCTACGCCGGCACGCTGCCGGGTTATGCCGGCTGCGACACCTGGTATCACGACGCCCAGCACAGCCTCGACTGCGCGCTGGCGATGGCGCGACTGCTCGACGGTCACGAACGCAGCGTGCCGGCCGCGCAGAAGCTCGGCGCGCGCCGCGCCGTGCTCGGTGTGCTGATCGCGCTGTTCCATGACGCCGGCTACATCCGCCGGCGCGGCGACCACGCCGCCAACGGCGCCGAATTCACGCTGACGCACGTCTATCGCAGCGGCGAATTCCTGCGCGACTACCTGCCGAAAATCGGTTTCGGCGCCGACGTGCGCAAGGCGCGGCAGATCGTCCATTTCACCGGCTACGAGATCGCGCTCGACAAGATCCAGGTCCGCGACGCGAAGGACCGCATGCTCGGCTTCCTGCTCGGCAGCGCCGACGTGCTCGCGCAGACCGCCGACCGCTGCTATCTCGAAAAATGCCGCGATTTCCTGTTCCGCGAGTTTGCGCTGTGCGGCCTCGCCGGCGCGCCGCGGCCGGGCGGCCCGGCGCCGATCTACGGCTCGGCCGACGAGCTGCTGGCGAAAACCGTCGCGTTCAACCGCGAGCTGTGGTCGGAACGGCTCGACGGCTATTTCGGCGGCGCGCACCGGTTTCTCGATTCGCATTTCGGCGGCCCGAACCCCTACGGCGCGGCGATCGAAGCGCATCTGGCGCGGATCGCGCGGCTGGTGCGCACCGGTCGCCTCGACGAGCTGACGCTGCGGCCGGTCGCGATCAATCGCGAACGGCTGCGCCGCATCATCGCGCCGGCGCGGCGCCGGCCGGCCGGCGGCACGCGCGCGCTGTCGCCGCGCGCCTGACCGTCGTCAGGACGCGGCGCCGGTCAGGCGCCGGTATTTGGCCTGCAATTCCTCGCGCGATTCGGCATGGTCGGGATCGAGCGGAATGCACGCCACCGGGCAGACCGGCTGGCATTGCGGCACGTCGAAATGGCCGACGCATTCGGTGCACAGATCGGGGTCGATCTCGTAGATCTCGGTGCCCTGCGAGATCGCGTGATTCGGGCAGACGGGCTCGCAGACGTCGCAGTTGATGCAGTCGTGCGTGATCTTCAGCGCCATGCCGCCATTGTAATGGCCGGCCGTGTCTCAGTCTGGGGGCAGGCTAGCGGCCTCGCTGCGACCTGAAAAGCGTTTGAACCGCAGATTCCGCAGAAGCCAAAGTCAGCGCCGTTGTTTGAATCGTCATTCCCGCGAAAGCGGGAAGCCCGTTTTCAATCTGCGTGAATCTGCGAAATCTGCGGTTATTGCTTCGTCCGCGCCGTGGCGGCGCCGCTATGAAGTCTTTCGCCCGCCGTTCTTGCGGCCGAAGCGCGCCTTGAGGATCGGCATCACCGCTTCCGGCACCAGCTTCTCGACCGGCGCGCCGAGGCCGGCGAGCTCGCGCACCAGCGACGACGACAGATGCGCATACGCCGGCGACGGATTCATGATCACCGTGTCGAGCTGCGGATACAGATCGCGGTTCATGATCGCCATCTGCTTTTCGTAATCGAAATCGGCGGTCGTGCGCACGCCGCGCACCAGCACCGTCACGCCGTTCTCGCGCGCGAAGTCGACGACCAGCCCGCTGAAGCCCTGCACTTCGACGTTCTTCAGCTTGTGGACGACCTCGCGGATCAGCTCGACGCGCTCGTCGAGCGTGAACTTCGGGTTCTTGGCGATGTTGCTGCCGACCGCGACGATCAGCCGCGGGAACATCTTCGACGCGCGCTTGATGATGTCGAAATGTCCGAACGTGATCGGATCGAACGTGCCGCTGTAAGCCGCGGTGACGGGCATCGGATTCCCTTTCTGCAGATCGGCGAGCCGTGGCCGCGCCTCAGGCGCGGCCGCCGGATTTCTCGGCCGGATGGTGATAGGTCGCAAGGCCGGAGCATACCTGACCGGCCTTCTTTTCCCGCAGCAGCTCGAAGCGTTCCGGCAGCGCCGGCATCTTGCCCGGCGGCCATTCGAGATAGATGCGGTTGTGCGGCGCGAGCGCTTTCGGCAGTTCCGGCAGCACGCGTTCGAGCAGGCCCTTGCCGTACGGCGGATCGAGGAACACGACGTCGAAGCGATGCCAGGTCTGCGCGAGGTAGTACAGCGCGTCGAGCTCCATGACCTCGGCGTGCTGCGCTTTGAGCAGCGTCAGCATCGTGCGGATCGCGTTCGCCTGGCGGTGGCCTTCCTCGACGAAACAGCAACTCGCCGCGCCGCGCGACAGCGCCTCGATGCCGAGCGCGCCGCTGCCGGCGAACAGGTCGAGACAGCGCGCGCCATCGATGCGCGGCGCGAGCCAGTCGAACAGCGTCTGGCGCACGCGATCCGGCGTCGGCCGCACGCCGCTCGCGGCATCGAACTCGATCACGCGCGAGCGCCACTGACCGCCGATCACGCGCAGCTTGCCTTCGCCGCGGCGCCTCATGACCGGCACCGCCGGGCGGCCGGCAAACGCAAATGACCGTGATCGGATTTCATGGCCCACGACTTTATCCGGCCGTGGGCCGCCGTCAATCCCGCATCAATGCTTGCCGGCGTCGCGCCGGGCGAGGATCGCTTCGATCTGGTCCATGATGCGATCCATGCGCGCGGCGATCGCCTCGTACGGCGCCGGCGTCGCGAGATCGACGCCGGCCTTTTTCACCAGTTCGTACGGATCGCCGCTGCCGCCGGCGCGCAGCAGGTTCAGATAACGTTCGCGCGCGCCGGGCTTGCCGTCGAGGATGTCCTGCGCGAATTCGCTGCTCGCGGCGATCGACGTCGCGTACTGGTAGACGTAGAACGGGTTGTAGAAGTGCGGGATGTACATCCATTCGGCGGTGTCGACGTCGTCGATCTTGACGACCGCGCTGTCGTCACCGGTATCGCCGTGGTACTTGCGCAGGATGTCGCCGTAGATCTTCGTCAGGCCGTCGCCGGTCAGCGCTTCGCCGCGATCGGCGCGCGCATGCACTTCGCGCTCGAACGTCGCGAACATCGCCTGGCGGAAATACGTCGTGCGCAGGTTCTCCAGCGCCGAGCCGAGATAGAACAGCTTCTCGTCGTCGGACCTGGCGATCTTCAGCATGTGATCGAGCAGCAGCGCCTCGTTGAGCGTCGAGGCGATCTCGGCGACGAAGATCGGATAGTCGGCGGTGACGAACGGCTGCGCCTTGTTGGCGAGCACGGTATGCAGCGCGTGACCCCATTCGTGGGCGATCGTCGACACCGACTCGTAGTCGTCGTTGTAATTGATCAGCAGGTACGGATGCACGTCGTACGCGTCGCCGGCCATGTGCGCGCCGGAGGTCTTGTGCGGCCGCGGATAGACGTCCATCCAGCGGCTGTCGACGCCCTTGCGCATCGCCGCGACATAATCGGCGCCGAGCGGCTTGACCGCGTCGAGCATCAGCTTCTCGCCGTCGGCGATCGGGTATCGGCGCGACGATTTCACGATCGGCACGTACAGATCGTAATAGTGCAGATCGTCGAGGCCGAGCAGCTTCGCGCGCAGACGGAAATAGCGATGCAGCGTCGGCAGGTGCGCCTCGGTCTGCGCGATCAGCGTGTCGTAGACCGCCGGCGGCACGTTGTTCGCGTCCAGCGCCTGCGCCAGCGAATCCGGATAGTGGCGGACCTTGGCGTAGGCGCTGCTGGTCTTCAGCATGCTGTAGAACGTCGCGCCGAACGTGTTCTCGTATTCCTTCCACTTGCCGAAGAACGCATCGAACACCTGCTTGCGCTCGTCGCGATCGGCGGCGCTGCGGTATTTCGTGTACGCCGCCTGATCGAGTTGCACGTCTTCGCCGTCGAGCTTCAGCGTCGGCCACGGCAGATCGGCGCTCGACAGCATGCCGTAGATGTTCTGCGGCGCATCGGCCGTCGCCGACAGTGTCGCGACGATCGCCTCGCCTTCGGCATCGAGCGTATGCGGCTTGCCGCGCAGAATCTCTTCGAGCGGATGGCGATAGATCGCCAGCGTCTTGTCCTGCGCAAGCCACGCGTCGACCTTCGCGTCGCCGAGCGCGAGGATCTGCGGCGCGAACGAGCTGGTCGCTTCGCCGAACTGCGTCGCGAGATTGCTCGCGCGCTGTTCGAGCGCCTGACTGCTGGCCTTGTCGTTGGCCTCATCGAGCAGCTGCGACGAATACACACGCAAACGGCTGTAGCGCTTGGCGGCGTCGGCCTGCAGGTCGAGGCAGGTCTTGAAACGCGCGCGACTGTCGCCGAGCTGGCCGTCGCAACCGCTCAGCTCCTTGAGTTGCGCCTGCAGCTTCCCGGCGTCGGCGTTCCACGCCGCGACGTCCGGATACAGATCGGCGAGATTCCAGCGATAGGCCAGATCGTCGGCGCAGACCGGCGCCGCGACCATCGCCAGCAACAATCCCGCAGTGGCGATACGCATGACAGCACTCCCGTTCGAACGATGCCGGCGATTATGCGCAGGCCGCCGCCATACTGCGCGCGGGAGATTCCTCAGGCGTCGTCAGCTTTCGATCGGCCGCGCTTCGACGATGCCGAAATGCCGGCGCAGATAACGATGGCGATGCAGGAACAGCAGACGGACGACCGGCCGCACCAGCCATTCGGGCAGGAAGCGCGGCTGGATTTCCAGTTCGTCGACGAGCCGCGAGCCGTTCGGCATCAGCTCGGCGAAGCGCTTGTGGCGCCAGCGCCGCTGCAGCCACGAACTCGAATCTTCCTGAAAGCCGTAGTCCCAGATGCTTTCGATGCGCAGGCCGTGGCGGTCGAACGGCAGCACGCCGAACAGCAGCAGCCAGCTGTTGAACAGCAGCGCACCCTGCGGCGCATCGCGCAGCGTCAGGCAGGCATAGGCGTCCGGTACGCTCATCCGCACCAGCGGCGACAGTTCGCGATTGACGCCGGACATCTGCGTCGCATGCAGCCACACGCTCGGCGGTTCCGCCGCGAGATGGCTTTCGAAGCGCAGCCAGATCATCGTCGTCCTCCTCGAAGCCTCAGCTTGCGTGGAATGCGTGAACGGGCGGTGAAGCGTGTCACGCTGCGGCGACCGCATCTGCAGGAGCGCGCCATGCGCGCGACCCGGCCAATGAGGTCGCGCGCATGGCACGCTCCTGCAAGTTCAACCGCGACCGCGCGGCTTATGCCGTATGCGTGCCGCCGATCGTCAGCGCATCGACCTTCAGCGTCGGCTGGCCGACGCCGACCGGCACGCTCTGACCGTCCTTGCCGCAGACGCCGACGCCGGTATCGAGCTTCAGATCGTTGCCGACCATCGACACCTTCGACAGCGCTTCCGGGCCGTTGCCGATCAGCGTCGCGCCTTTCACCGGCCGCGTGATCCTGCCGTTCTCGATCAGATATGCCTCGCTCGCCGAGAACACGAAGCTGCCGGACGTGATGTCGACCTGTCCGCCGCCGAAGTTGAC
>DASSVA010000254.1:0-4810 GCA_035706385.1 Solimonas sp.
CCCACCACCGCGCCGATTCCCACCAGACGCCGGCTTTGATTCGGCTTTTGACCAAATTCCATTGCCAAAGCTTTACTCCACTTTATGCGCGATGCGCGCTCGGGATGCGTGCAGCGATATCGCCGCGAGGGTCACTGCCGGGACGGATTGCGTGCGCTGGGACGCGGCCGCAGCGCGACATCGCCGGATTGCCATTCTCACCGCACTGCCTCCTCATCATCTAATACTTTTTTATGCCGATCGAAATCCTTGTATGTCGATCGTCGCCGCACCGTTCGACGGCCGCGCATGCGCTGCGCGCGGCGCCGGACTTTACATCCTTATTTCGTCAGACGCCCGCGCCGACGATTCGTTCAGTGCAGCCCCGGCATTCAAACCGGCGCTTCGGCACATTCGACCATGACCGGCTCGCGACGTCCGAGCGCACCGACCGCGCGGCGGGCGGCGATCTTCTCATGTTTGTTCCGGATCGGCGACACCGGCTTCGCATCGGCACGCCGCTGTTGCACTGCGACAGGCCGGGCACCGCACGGCACTGTCCTCTTCTCCATTCACGTTCAGCGGCGCCACGATACAGAATCCGCGTTAATAGTCAACGATGGTGATTGTAAGCAAAACCGGGGAATTGCGTCACCGTCGCGCCGCCCTTCCGGCGCTTCCTCCCTGCGAAACCGGCGTCATCATGCCACGCTGGGCAAGACAGGCGGCACGATCGGAACAGTCGCGCCGCGTTCCGCATTTCGATGCGCTCTGAGACGATTTGCCTGCGGCGGCCACGCGATCGCCGCATGGCAGACGACGTGCCGCACGATCGCCGCGCAATTGCCGGCTGGCGACCGCCGTGCCTACAATGCGATCGATATTGCTGCTACTAGAAGGCATCCCCTGGCCTCGGCAGGGAGATGCCGCGCAGGCCGGTACGGCGGGGAAGGGGGAAAAGACATGGCGTTGTCGCGTATGGCGACGGGCGGATACCAGCCCGAGCCTCTATTCCGTTTGCCGGAACTGTCCCTACGCAATGTCGCACTGCTGATCGCCGCGACGCTGGCGATCGGCCTGCTGGCATTCCTGTTGCGCATGAGCTGGGGCCGGGCGGCCGATCCCGCGCTGCAACTGTCGGGTCTCGAACAACTGTCGGTTGCGACACAGCTCGATGCGTCGCTCGACGAGACCGTCGAACACGCGCGGCTCGCGCTGGAATCCGAACCCGACGGACTCGACTCGCTCACGCAGCGCATCGACGCGACGCGCCAGACCTTGCAGGCGAATTTCCCGGACGCGGCATCGGGACCGGCCGTGCGTGCCGCGCTGCGCGACTATCTCGACGCCTCGCAGCGGAAAGCCAGGCTCACCGCCGCACTCAAGCAGCGCCTCGGCGACTTCGCCGGTGCGTTCAAGAACATGCAGCGTCAGGCCGACACCGCGCTGAACAGCCTGCAATCGGCCGGCGACTCGTCGTTGCGCAACACGGTGATGAGTCTGGTCAGCGCGGCGACCACTTACGGCATTCAGGCCGCGCCGACCAACGGCGCCGAGATCGATCAGCTGCTGTCGAAAGTCGATGCCGCAGGCGGACGCACGCTCGGCGCGCTGGCCGCGTCCGTGCGTGCGATGCGCACCAGCAAGCAGGCGCTGCAGCGCGATCTCGCCGGCTTCCACGCGGCGCCGACCGCGGCGAGCCTGCAGAAGCTGCGCAATGCGTCGCTCGATTACAGCCGCGTGCAGGAACTGCAGCGCGAGCGCGGCCGCATCATGCTCGCGGTCTACGCGGCCGCGCTGTTCCTCGCGTTCGGCGCACTCGCGGTCGGTCTGCGCAAGAGCTTCAGCGATCTGGATCGCGCCAACGCGCAGCTGCAGCACGCCAACGAAGGTCTCGAACAGGGCATCGCCGAACGCACGCGCGATCTGAGCGAGGCGCTCGACAATCTGCGCATGCAGCAGGCGCAGCTGATCCAGTCGGAGAAGATGGCATCGCTCGGCCAGATGGTGGCCGGCGTCGCGCACGAGATCAACACGCCGCTCGGCTATGCGCAAAGCAACGTGCAGACCGTGCGCGAAGTGCTGACGGCGATGCCCGGCCTCGACGAGCGCGGTCGCGAATCGGTCGGCGAAGCGGACATGCTGCTCGCCGATGCCGAGCACGGCATGGAGCGGATTTCCGAGCTGGTGCTGACGCTCAAGGACTTCAGCCGTGTCGACCGCTCGCGCACCGAGCCGTTCAATCTCAACGACGGTCTCGATTCGGCGCTGAAGATCTGCAACAACCAGCTGAAAGGACGCATCGACGTCGAACGCGATTACGGCGAGATTCCGTCGATCCCGTGCGCGCCGTCCGAGCTCAACCAGGTGTTTCTCAACCTGATGACCAACGCCGCGCAGGCGATCGACGGACCGGGCACGCTGAAGATTTCGACGCGCGTCGCCGGCGACGATCACGTCGAGGTCCGCGTCCGCGACAACGGCTGCGGCATGGAGCCGGACGTGCAGGCGCACATCTTCGAACCGTTCTTCACGACCAAGCCGATCGGTGAAGGCACCGGCCTCGGCCTGTCGATCGTATTCCGCATCATCGAGAATCATCGCGGCCGGATCAGGGTCCAGTCGGCGCCGGGCGAAGGTACCGAGTTCGTGATTTCCCTGCCGATCCGGGCGGCATCGGGCAATGCCGACCGGGGCGCGAACGGAGGCAGTCCGTCGTGAATGCAACGAGTCCCCCGAGCCCGCAACCGCGCGTCCTGTTCATCGACGACGAACCGCGCGTCCTGGTCGCGCTGAAGGTCATCTTCCGCGATCACTACGAGGTGGTCACCGCGACCAGCGGCGCGGCGGCGATCGAGATCCTGCAGACGCAGACCTTCGACGTCGTGGTCAGCGATCAGCGCATGCCCGGCATGACCGGCATCGAAGTGCTGCGCGAAGCCAGGCGCCTGCAACCGAAAGCGATCCGCATCCTGCTGACCGGCTATTCCGATCTGAACGCGACGGTCGACGCGATCAACGAAGGCGAAGTCTTCCGCTTCGTCGCCAAGCCGTGGTCGAACGAGAAACTGCGCGCGACGCTGGCGTCCGCGGTCGAGGCCGCGGCGACCGACGCCGCGCCGCTGCCGCAGGACATCGCGCCGCAGGCCGACGCCGGCGCGGCGCCGTCGTCCGCGGTCGGCGTGCTGGTGCTCGATCCCGACGAACAAACCCGCGCGGCGCTGAAGGGCACACTCGGCAAGGAACGGCCGGTGTATTGCGCCGCGTCGCTCGACGAAGGTCTCGGCCTGATGGCGACGCATCGCATCGGCGTGATCGTGTCCGAACTGATGCTCGAAGGCGAAGACCTGCCGCTCGCGCTCGGCGCGCTGCGCCGCCACGATCCTTCGCTGGTCGCCGTCGTGCTGACCAGCGATGCCGACGCGCAGCGCGCGATCACGCTGATCAACCAGAGCCAGGTCTACCGCCTGTTGCGCAAGCCGGTCAGCGACCAGTTGCTGCGCGGCACGGTCAATCTCGCGAGCCAGCGTTTCACGACGCTGATGAAGCATCCCGAGCTGGTGCGCCGCAACGAAACCGAACTGCCGTCGGAACCCGCTTCGCAAACCGTCGCGGTCGGCATGCTGGCGCGCATCAAGCGTCTGCTGCTGCGTCAGCCCGCATAGGACGAGGAACCTGCCTTGGCGAACCCGGAATCTTCGAAGTCGGCACCGTTGCGCTCGGCGGAGGTGATCGTCGCCGGCGTGCTGCTCGCGGTGTGCGTGGTCGTCGGCGCCGCGTACTGGCTGCTGTCGCCGAAGACCAGGCCGGCCACCGCCCCGGCCGTGTCGCACACGCCGGCGTCGGCGCCCGCCAAAACGCCGGAGCAGACGGCCGCGGAACAGGACGCGCTGGCGGCCTGGAACCACAAGCTGAAAGACAATTTCGCGGAACTGGACGAGCAGCGGCAGCAGAAAGCCGAGCAGGAAGCGCTCGAAAGGAAAAAGGCGGAAGCCGCGGCCGAAGCGGCGCAACAGGCCGCCGCCGTCGAGGCCGCGCGCAAGGCCGCCGAAGCGGCGAAAGCCCGCACCCAGGCCAGCGCCGCGCGCGCGCGCAGCAACACGTCGGCGCCTGCCGCGGCCGGCGACAGCGCGCCGCGCAAGACGCGCGCGGTGAAGCGCGTCGAGGCAAGCATCGACTGGAACTCGTGCCGTCAGCCGGATTATCCGAACCGCTCCAAGGATCGCGGCGAACAGGGCATCGTCACGCTGCTGTTCAGCCTCGACGCAAGCGGCGACGTGCTCGACGGGACGATCAAGCAAAGCAGCGGATCGGATCGTCTCGACGACGCCGCATTGCGCGCGATCCGCAAGTGTCATTTCAAGCCGGCGACGGTCGACGGCGAAGCGGTCGCGTCGCGCGCGACGATCCGCTTCCAGTGGAAGCTCGACGGCCTTTGAGCATCGCACCGCCTGCGGATGAAACACCCGCGCGGTTCTGCCACTATGGCCTGGCGCCCCGCCGACTCTCGTTGCACGCACGCCGGACGTCGATGCGCGACATTGTCGACGCGGCCGGCATCGATCGATGCGACCGCTCCCGCATGCCGAGACCCCGACCCTGATGAGGCCACCCGCGGATCACAAGAACAGGAAGTCGCCGGACCAGCGACGGCGCTACGAAAGCCCGCTGCGGCAGCAACAGGCCGCGCAGACGCGCGAGAGCATCATCGCCGCCGGCGCCGCGATCACCCACCAGCTCGCGAGCTGGGACTGGCGCGCGCTGACGTTCCGCGCGGTCGGCGAACGCGCCGGCGTCAGCGAGCGCACCGTGCACCGGCATTTCGCGACCG
>DASSVA010000255.1:0-10631 GCA_035706385.1 Solimonas sp.
AACCCCCGAAAACCCAATCGCGAAAACGCGTCGCGGACGGCGGCGGCGGCGGCAAATCGCTAGAATCGCGGCCCTTTCCCCGGACCGTCCGCCGTGACGCTGCTCGCCCTCAAGAACATCAGTCTGCGCTTCGGCGGCCCGCCGCTGCTCGATGGCGTCGATTTCGCGATCGAGCGCGGCGAACGCGTCTGCCTGCTCGGCCGCAACGGCGAAGGCAAGTCGACGCTGCTGCGCATCGTCACCGGCCAGCAGCAGGCCGACGACGGCGAAGTGATGCGCAGCCAGGGCCTGCGCGTCGCTGAAATGCCGCAGGACGTGCCGAAGGGCCTGTCCGGCACGGTGCGCGAGGTGATCGCCAGCGGCGCCGGCAAGGTCGGCGCGGCGCTCGCCGAATATCACCATCTGCTGCACGACGATCCCGACGACCTCGACCGGCTCGGCCGGCTGCAGCAGATTCTCGACAACCAGAACGGCTGGGCGCTCGACGCGCGCATCGACGCGCTGGTCGCGCGGCTCGATCTGCCGGCCGACACCGGTTTCGACGCGCTGTCCGGCGGTCTCAAACGGCGCGCGCTGCTCGGTCGCGCGCTCGCGCTCGAACCCGAACTGCTGCTGCTCGACGAGCCGACCAACCATCTCGATCTCGATTCGATCGCGTGGATCGAGAATTTCCTTGCCGAATGGGACGGCGCGCTGCTGTTCATCACGCACGACCGCGCGTTCCTGCGCCGGCTGGCGACGCGCATCGTCGAACTCGACCGCGGCCGGCTGACGAGCTGGCCCGGCGACTACGACAATTACCTGCGCCGCCGCGAGGAACGCCTGCACGCCGAGGCGCAGGAGGTCGCGCTGTTCGACAGGAAGCTCGCGCAGGAAGAAGCGTGGATCCGCAAAGGCATCGAGGCGCGGCGCACGCGCGACATGGGTCGCGTCAAGCGGCTGTACGAAATGCGCGAGCAGTATGCGCAGCGCCGCACGCTGCAGGGCACCGCGCAGTTCACGCTGCAGGACGCCGAACGCTCCGGCAAGCTGGTCGCCGAAGCGAAGAACCTCGGCTATGCAGTCGGCGGCAAGACCATCGTCCGCCCCCTCGTGAAAAACTTCTCGACGACGGTGCTGCGCGGCGACAAGATCGGCATCATCGGCCCGAACGGCGCCGGCAAGACCACGCTGCTGCGTCTGCTGCTCGGCCAGTTGCCGCCGGACAGCGGCGAAGTGCGGGTCGGCAGCAATCTGGCGATCGCCTGGTTCGACCAGCTGCGTTCGACGCTCGATGAAAGCAAACCGGTCTGGGAGAACATCGCCGGCGGCAAGGAATTCGTCGAGATCGGCGGCGCGCGCAAGCACGTCATGGGCTATCTGCAGGAATTCCTGTTCACGCCGGATCGCGCGCGCAGCCCGACGCACGTGCTGTCCGGCGGCGAACGCTCGCGCCTGTTGCTCGCTCAGCTGTTCAGCCAGCCGGCGAACCTGCTGGTGCTCGATGAGCCGACCAATGATCTCGATGTCGAAACGCTCGACCTGCTCGAAGAACTGATCGTCAATTTCGACGGCACCGCGCTGATCGTGTCGCATGATCGCGCGTTCCTGAACAACGTCGTGATGCGCACGCTGGCGTTCGAAGGCGACGGCCGCATCGGCGAATACGTCGGCGGCTACGACGACTGGCTGCGCCAGCGCCCGGCACCGGTCGCGAAAAGCGCGGCGCCCGCCGCCAAACCGGCGACGCCGCCCGCCGCGCCGGCGCCGGCAAAACCCGCGCTCGACGGCAAGGAACGCCGCGAGCTCGGCGAACTGCCGAACAGGATCGAAAAGCTGGAAGCCGAACAGCAGGCGATGGGGCTGAAGCTCGCCGAACTGTATGCGAGCGATCCGCCGCAAGCGGTCGAACTGCAGAAGAAACTCGGCGCGCTCGAACAGCAGCTCGCCGCAAGCTACGCGCGCTGGGAAGAACTCGAAGCGCGGCGCTGAGCGCGGGTGGTCGCGCGCATCGCCCTTGGAGTAGCCTTGTCGGTCCACTTGATCCGGGCGCCGGCCGCCCCATCTTGAGACCATGCAGGAAGCCCCGCGCGACGCGCTGAAGGACCGCCGCCTCAAGGAGCGCGACGCCAATCTGTTTCGTCTGAAGGCGAACTGGCCGCCGGCCGGCGACCAGCCGACGGCGATCGCGACGCTCGCCGAGAACCTGCGGGACGGCCTCGCCCACCAGACGCTGCTCGGTGTCACCGGTTCCGGCAAGACCTTCACGATCGCCAACGTGATCCAGCAGTTGCAGCGGCCGGCGCTGATCATGGCGCCGAACAAGACGCTCGCGGCGCAGCTGTACGGCGAGTTCAAGGAGTTCTTCCCGGACAACGCGGTCGAGTACTTCGTCTCGTACTACGACTACTACCAGCCGGAAGCGTACGTGCCGAGCACCGATACGTTCATCGAGAAGGACAGCTCGGTCAACGATCACATCGAACAGATGCGGCTGTCGGCGACCAAGGCGCTGATGACGCGGCGCGACACGATCATCGTCGCGTCGGTGTCGGCGATCTACGGTCTCGGCGATCCGGAACAGTATTTCCAGATGGTGCTGCATCTGGTCAAAGGCGAGCACCTGCCGCAGCGCGAACTGATCCGTCAGCTGACGTCGATGCAGTACACGCGCAACGAAGTGACGCTCGACCGCAGTACCTATCGCGTGCGCGGCGACGTCATCGACATCCACCCGGCCGAGAACGACGCCGCGGCGATCCGCGTCGAACTGTTCGACGACGAGATCGAATCGATTTCCGAATTCGATCCGCTGACCGGCGAGCTGAAGCGCAAGCTGCCGCGCGTGACGATCTTCCCGAAATCGCATTACGTCACGCCGCGCGAAAAGATCGTCGGCATGTTCGATCAGATCCACGACGAGCTGAACGCGCGCATCAAGCTGCTGCGCCTGCAGAACAAGCTGCTCGAAGCGCAGCGCATCGAACAGCGCACCAACTTCGATCTCGAAATGATTCGCGAGATCGGCTACTGCAACGGCATCGAGAACTACTCGCGCTATCTGTCCGGCCGCAATCCCGGCGAGCCGCCGCCGTGCCTGTTCGATTACCTGCCGCCGGACGCGATCGTCGTGCTCGACGAATCGCACGTCACCGTTCCGCAGATCGGCGCAATGTACAAGGGCGACCGCTCGCGCAAGGAAACGCTCGTCGAATACGGCTTCCGCTTGCCGAGCGCGCTCGACAACCGGCCGCTGCGCTTCGACGAGTTCGAACGGATCTGCCCGCAGACGATCTACGTGTCGGCGACGCCGGGACCGTACGAACTCGATCACTCGAACGGCGCGATCGCCGAACAGGTCGTGCGACCGACCGGCCTCGTCGATCCGCCGACCGAAATCCGCCCGGCGTCGAGCCAGGTCGACGACCTGCTCGGCGAAATCCGCATCCGTGCCGGGAAAAAGGAGCGCGTGCTCGTCACCGTGCTGACCAAGCGCATGGCCGAGGACCTGACCGATTATCTGCACGAGAATGGCGCCAAGGTCCGCTACATGCACTCCGACGTCGATACCGTCGAGCGCGCCGAGATCATCCGCGATCTGCGGCTCGGCCTGTTCGACGTGCTGATCGGCATCAACCTGCTGCGCGAGGGCCTCGACATCCCGGAAGTCTCGCTGGTCGCGATCCTCGATGCCGACAAGGAAGGGTTCCTGCGCTCCGAACGCTCGCTGATCCAGACGATCGGCCGCGCCGCGCGCAACCTCAACGGCAAGGCGATCCTCTACGCCGACCGCGAGACCGATTCGATGAAACGCGCGCTCGGCGAGACCGAACGGCGCCGCGCCAAACAGGTCGCGTACAACCAGGAACACGGCATCACGCCGAAAGGCGTACAGAAGCGCATCGCCGACGTCATGCGCTACGGCTATGAGGATTACCAGGTCGGCGCGGTGCTGAAAGCCGCCGAGGTCAAGGCACGCTACGACATCCTGTCGCCGGCCGAGATGCAGAAGAAGATCAACAAACTCGAAAAGGACATGAAGCAGCACGCGATGAACCTCGAGTTCGAGGCCGCCGCCAGGCTGCGCGACCAGATCCGCAAATTGCGCGAGCAGACCCTCGTCAACGCCAGCTGACGCCGCCGCCGTCGCGCACCCTTGCGCCCCGCCGGCCGACACGGTATTGTTCGCGCCCTTCGCAAGACCCACAGGCGCGTAGCTCAGCTGGTTAGAGCACTACCTTGACATGGTAGGGGTCGTTGGTTCGAGTCCAATCGCGCCTACCAATTCTCCGTCCAAGGACGGCCGGAACGGTACAGATAACCGCGCTCATGCGCGGTTTTTTGTTGGCCCGCCTTTGCTTGCGGACGATGTCAGCCTGATGACGGCTGCGCCTCAGGATTTCGACATGCGGCCTCGCGGCGCTCTGCGCATGCGGGAGCGTCGTCGACGCCGTCATCCACGAAACGGCCATATTGCGTATCCTGAGACACTCCCACCTTTTTCCGTCGACATCCGCCGCATGCCCCATACGACGCCTCTGATCGCAACCATCGTCGGCGGCCTCGTTCTCGCATTCGTGTTCGGCGCGATCGCCCAGCGTCTGCGTTTGCCGCCGCTGGTCGGCTACCTGATCGGCGGCCTGGCGATGGGGCCGAACACGCCGGGCTTCGTCGCCGACCAGAGCCTCGCCAGCGAACTGGCCGAGCTTGGCGTGATTCTGCTGATGTTCGGCGTCGGCCTGCATTTTTCGCTGAAGGATCTGCTGTCGGTGCGCAAGATCGCCGTGCCGGGCGCGATCGCGCAGATCACGGTCGCGACCGGTCTCGGCGTCGGGCTGGCGATGGCGCTCGGCTGGCCGCTCGGCGGCGGTTTCGTGTTCGGCCTGTCGCTGTCAGTCGCCAGCACCGTCGTGCTGCTGCGCGCATTGCAGGACCGCCGTCTGCTGGACACCGAGCGCGGCCGCATCGCCGTCGGCTGGCTGATCGTCGAAGATCTGGCGACGGTACTGGCGCTGGTCATGATTCCCGTGCTGGCACATGCGCTCGGCGGCACCGATGTCAGCGTCGCGACGCTCGCCGCGACGCTGGCGACGACGATCGGCAAGATCATCGCGTTCGTCGCCGTCATGCTGATCGTCGGACGCCGCGTGATCCCGCGCGTGCTCGATTGGGTCGCCCGCACCGGTTCGCGCGAGCTGTTCACGCTGGCGGTGCTCGCCGTCGCGCTGGGCGTCGCGCTCGGCGCCGCGTACCTGTTCGACGTGTCGTTCGCGCTCGGCGCGTTCTTCGCCGGCATGATCCTCGCCGAATCGCCGCTGTCGCACCGCGCCGCCGAGGAATCGCTGCCGCTGCGCGATGCGTTCTCGGTGCTGTTCTTCGTGTCGGTCGGCATGCTGTTCGATCCGAGCATCGTGCTGCGCGCGCCGCTGCAACTGCTCGGCACGCTCGCGATCATCATCGTCGGCAAATCGATCGCCGCGTTTCTGATCGTGCGCGCATTCGGGCACTCGCGCGCGACCGCGATGACGATCGCCGCCAGTCTTTCGCAGATCGGCGAGTTCTCGTTCATCCTCGCCGGCCTCGGCGTCGAGCTCGGATTGCTGCCGGACGAGGGCCGCGATCTCATTCTCGCCGGCGCGATCCTGTCCATCCTTTTCAATCCGCTCGCCTTCATGATCGCCGAGCGACGCACGCGCAAGGCGGAGCCGGTCGTGTTGCCGGCCGCGATCGCGCACACCGACACGCTGCGCGCGACCGCGCTGCACGGACACGCGATCGTCGTCGGCTACGGCCGCGTCGGCAGCAGCATCGCCGCCGGGCTGCGTGAAACCGGCACACCGTATCTGGTGATCGAGGATCGCGAGAAGCCGGCGGCGGCGGCGCGCGCCGACGGTGCCGAGCTGTTGCTCGGCAATGCCGCCGAACCGCGATCGCTGCAGGCCGCCAACCTCGCCGGCGCCAGCCATCTGTTCGTGGCGATCCCGCAAAGCTTCGAAGCCGGCCAGGTCGTGAAGCAGGCGCGCAAGGCCAATCCGCAACTGCTGATCGTCGCACGCGCGCATTCCGATGCGGAGGTCACTTACCTTCAGCAGTGCGGCGCCGACACGACGATCATGGGCGAACGCGAGATCGCCCAGGCGATGCTGCAATTCGCCGGGGATGCGGCGGCGGCGGCGGCTTCAGCGGAACGCTAGCCGCGCATCGACGCCTGCCGTCGCACGATCGCCAGCAGATCGGCCGGCCGCTCGCATTGGAAATCGGGTGCCGCGACGCGCAGTTCTTCGGCATCACCGTAACCCCAGCGCACGCCGCACACCGCGACACCGTTCGCACGCGCGCCGAGCACATCATGGCGGCGATCGCCGACCATCAGGCAGCGCGACGCATCGAGCCGCTCGGTCGTCAGCAGATGACGGATCAGCTCGCCCTTGTCGGCATGCATGCCATCGAGTCCGGCGCCGTACAGGCCGGCGAAATAACGATCAATCGCGAAGTGCTCGACGATGCGCCGCGCGTATACCAGCGGTTTGGATGTCGCGAGGAACAGCGTGCAGCCGAGGGCGCGCAGACCATCGAGCAGTTCGCCGATGCCGGGATACAGGCGGTTCTCGTAGAGCCCGACGCGCGCGAAACGCTCGCGGTAATGCGCGACACAAGTGTCGACGAGCGCGCGATCGTCGCTGCCGAGCAGACGCTCGAACGCGATGCGCGTCGGCGGGCCGATCAGCTTGCGCAGCGCGACGTCGTCCTGCGATGGCCGGTTCATCATCTGCAGCGCATGGCGCATGCTGCGCAGGATGCCCTGCTCCGAATCGGTCAGCGTGCCGTCGAGATCGAGCAGGACATTGAAACCCGTCTTGCTCATCGCGGCGCCGCGACGCCGGCGGTATCGAGAATGATCCGCGCGAGGTGCTCGTAGTTGCCGTCGAAGTGATGACCGCCCGGCAGTTTCACGAGCCGGATCTTGCGCGGATCAAGCGACGGACACAGCGAGTCGTCTTCCTCGACGCCGTACACGCACAGCGGATGGCCGCCGACGAGCCGCTGCATTTCCGGCGCGATCGGCAGGCCGCCGCTGTCGCCGACCCAGTTCGTGACATGGAATTCGAAATCGGCGCGCGCTTCCAGGCCCATCATCGCCGTGACCGCGATGCGCTCGCGCGTCGCGATCGGCAAGCGGTTGTACGCGAACGGCAACACGTTCGCGCCCTGCGAATAGCCGATCAGCAGCACGCGCGAACGCCGCCAGTGCGCGCCGTAATAGCCGATGACGCGATCGACATCGTGCGCGAGCACGTCCGGCGTGCGCTTGCCCCAGAAGTAGCGCAGCGAATCGATGCCGACGACAGGAATGCCGTGCGTGTTCAGCGCCTCGCCGACGTCCTTGTCGAGCCCGGCCCAGCCGCCGTCGCCCGACAACAGCACCGCGAAGACGTCGCCGGGCGCGGCGCTCGGCATTTCGATCAGCGGCAGATCGGCGAGCGACGTCGGCGGCGCGGCGAGCCGATGCCGCAGCGACGCCGCGAGCGCGTCGTACTGCTTCAGATAGAGCCGGTCGCGATTGCTCGCGGCCGAGACGATGCGGCGCGCTGCCTTCAGATCGGGAAAGCCCGGATCGACCGCCGTTTCGCAGGCCGGCGCGCCGGCGTCGATCCAGGTCCACGGCGCCGACAGTTTCGCTGCCGGCGCGAGCACGCCGGGCGTCTTCGGCAGCGGCAGCGTGTGGCCCGGTTTCGGCGGCTGCACCGGCCCGCTCGTGTAGCGCAACGCGTCCGATTCGCAGAACGGCCGGCGCAGACCGGTCTGCGGACAAAAGCCGAGCGAGATCGCGCCGGTGAACGTGCCGACCGGTCCCTGCGCGTCGAGCATGTACGCGAGCGTCGCGCCGCGGCCTTCGCCGACCAGGATCGGCGGCAGATAGCCGGGCACGTTCTCATACGCCTCGATGAAACGGCCGAGATTCTCGAAATCGCCGTCGAGGAACAGGCAATCGTCGTCCGCCGCTTCGAGGTCCGCGTACAGGCGCTTCGTGTCGATGCCGGCGACCAGCGCGCCGCGCGCGTTGAGCTGCACGGCAATCGCGATCTCGCGCGCCTGCCAGCCGTCGGCGCCGGACAGCACGAACGCGAAGCTGGTGGGACTGCCGGACGGCGGATAGATCGCGACGCCGTCGAAACGGCCGTGCGCGATCATCTCTTTCGCGCCGGGCGCGAGCGGCACCGGCGCATGCTGTGCGTCGCGATGCTGGCGATGCGTCGTGTGGACCGCACGGGAATGCGCGGCGGCCGGCAGCGCGAACACGCAGGCCGCGAAGATGCAGACGAAGCGACGCATCATTTGCCGATCACGCCCTTGAAGCCGCCGGCGACCAGCGCGGCGATGTCGGCCAGCGCCAGGAACGGGCCGAGCCCGCCGGGCGCGACGAGGTAACGCGGCTCCCAGTCCGGCGCGAACTTTTCCTTGAACGCGCGCAGGCCCTGGAAGTTGTAGAACTGCTCGCCGTGCGCGAACAGCAGCCGGCCGAAGCGATGCCAGCGCGACGCCAGCGGGTGATCGATCATGCCGGACATCGGCGCCATGCCGAGGCCGAAGTTCTGATAACCGAGCGACTGGAGCTGCGCGATCGTCCGCGCGAACAGGAAGTCCATCGTGCCTTTCGGCGCATCCGGTACGTAGCGCATCAGATCGACGACCGAATCGATGCGCTGCTCGGTGATCTGCACGCTGACGAACGCGACGATGCGCATGCCGTGACGGACGATGCCGACCGCGCCGCTGCACAGGTAGCGATCGTCGAAGCGGCCGAGCGAGAAACTCTTTTCGCGCGCATCGTGCTCCTTCATCCACGCCGCCGACACCTCGCGCAGCGCCGGCAGCCATTCGCCGACCGCGTCGCCTTCGCGCCATTCGAATGTCAGCCCCTCGCGCTCGCCGCGGCTCGCGCCGTGCCGCAGGTTCGCGCGCGCGCTGCCTTTCAGCGTGAACTCCGGCAGCGACACCGACGCATATTCACCGAGCTTGAGCGCGTGCAACCCGGCGTCGAGATAGACCGGCAACGATTGCGGCCGCACCTGGTAGAACGCCGCGCGTCCGCCGTGCGCCGACGCCATCTCGATGAAGCGCCAGATCAGTTCCGGCCACTCTTTCGCCGGCCCGACCGGATCGAACAGCGAGACCCACGAGCGGCCGTGCTTGCCGTACATCAGGAACGCGTTGCCGGACGCCGAGAACAGCAGGCCCTTGTCGGCGGTCATCGCCAGCAGCGCCTCGGCGCGCGGCTGTCTGCGGACGATCGCCTGCGCACGCGCCAGCTCGTCGGCGTCCGGTCGCGCCATCGTGCCGGACGTCGGTCGCAGCAGTTGCCAGAACGCATAGCTGAGCATCACCACGGCGATGCCGGTGAACGCGCGCAGCGAGCGCGGCGCGTGCGCGTCGAACGCGAACTGCCACCACAGCTCGTTGCCGTACGGCACGTCGCGATAGACGAAGAACAGCACCCAGAACACCGCCGCGACCAGACAGCCGACGGCGATGAACCACGTCAGCGAAAAACTCTGCGACAGCAGCGACGCGCGCCGGTAGAACTCGCGGCGCGACACCGACAGCGCGATGAACAGGAACGCGAGCAGCGCCATTTCGCCGATCGCGATGCCCTTCGGCAGCGCGAGCACGAAGCTGACGACCGTCAGCACGGCGGCCGCCCACCACGCGGCGTCGAGCCGGTGCAGCAGACCGCGCGCGAGAAACAGATAGGCGACGCCGACGATGCTGCCGATGAAGTGCGAAGCCTCGACCAGCGGCAGCGGCACTTTCAGCGCGAGCAGGCCGGCCGCCGCATCGCTCGCCGGCGTCACGCCCGACACCAGCAGCATGCAGCCGATCAGCAGCGTGAACGCCGACAGGAACATCGGCGACAGCCGCGCCGCGGCGCGCGTCGCCGGCGCCGCGACGCCGACGCGCATCTCGAAGATCGCCAGTGTCGCGACGGCGACCAGCAGCGGCAGCAGGTAATAGATGCCGCGATACAGCACCAGCGCGCCGGCGAGGCGGTCGATCGGCAGATCGCCGCGATACGCGAGCAGCATCGTCGCCTCGAACACGCCGAGGCCACCGGGCACATGGCTGACGATGCCGAGCGTGATCGCGATCGCGTAGAACGCCAGGAATCCGGGAAAGCCGATCGCCGCGTGCGGCAGCAGGAACCACAGCGCGGCGGCTGACAGCATCAGTTCGACGACCGAGATGCCGAGCTGCTGCAGCGCGAGCTTCGCGGTCGGCAGGCGCACGCTCAGCTTCGAACCGAGCGGCAGCTCCGGCCGCGCGACGCACAGCGTCAGGAACGCGGCGACCGCCATCAGCAGCAGCACCGCGACGCTGCGCAGCAGGTTCGGCGACACGCCGACGATGCCGGCGACCTGCTTGCCGCCCCACAGCAGGCCGAGCGCGCCGAGCGTCGAGATGCCGACGCCGAACGCCAGCGCGTTGAACGCGATCGCGCGACCGACGACCGGCGCCTCGACGCCGGCGGCGTTGTACATCCGCATCCGCACCGCGCCGCCGGTCAGCACGCCGAGGCCGACGGTATTGCCGAGCGCGTAGGCGATGAACGAGGTCAGCATCACCACGCGCGGCTTCACCGACGCGCCGACGTA
>DASSVA010000256.1:0-2106 GCA_035706385.1 Solimonas sp.
GCTGATCGGCGCCGCTTACGGCTCGGCCGGCGAACGCTGCATGGCGACGTCGGTCGCCGTCGCGGTCGGCGACGTCGCCGACGAACTGGTCAAGCGCGTCGCCGCGAAGGCGCGCGCGCTGGTGATCCGCAACGGCACCGATCCGGCCTCGGAAATGGGCCCGCTCGTCACCTGTGCGCACAAGGACAAGGTCGAAGGCTATATCGAGAAGGGCATCGGCGAAGGCGCGAAGCTGGTCGTCGACGGCCGCGGCTTCAAGGTGCCGGGCCACGAGAACGGCTTCTTCGTCGGCGGCACGCTGTTCGACCACGTCACGCCGGACATGACGATCTACAAGGAAGAAATCTTCGGACCGGTGCTGAGCGTCGTGCGCGTCGCCAATCTCGCCGAGGCGCTCGATCTGATCAATGCGCACGAATTCGGCAACGGCGTCTGCTGCTTCACGCGCGACGGTGCGACCGCGCGCGAATTCTCGCGCCGCGTGCAGGTCGGCATGGTCGGCATCAACGTGCCGATCCCGGTGCCGATGGCCTGGCACTCGTTCGGCGGCTGGAAGCGTTCGCTGTTCGGCGACACGCACGCCTATGGCGACGAAGGCGTGCGCTTCTACACGCGCTACAAGAGCATCATGCAGCGCTGGCCGGACAGTGCGTCGAAAGGCCCGGAGTTCGCGATGCCGACCGCGCAGTAAACGATCCGCCGCAAAAGGCCCGGCCGGGAAACCGACCGGGCCTTTTTTGCTTTGGCGCGCGCAATGCGGCAACGGATCCGCGGTTTCCTTAGAATCATCGGCGCCCCGCATCCACCTGGAAGCCCCCATGAAAATCATCGCGTTCGTTTTCGGCACGGCGGCGCTGGCGAGCGCCACGCTGGCCTCGGCCACCGACGTCGGCGTCTCGATCAGCGTCGGCGATCCCAACTTTTACGGACAGCTCGACATCGGCAACATGCCGCAGCCGCGCCTGATCTATCCGCAGCCGGTCATCATCGAGCGCGGCGTGCGCGCCGCGCCGATGTATCTGCGCGTGCCGCCCGGACATGCGAAGCACTGGGACAAGCATTGCGCCGAATACCGGGCATGCGGCCGGCCGGTCTACTTCGTGCAGGACGACTGGTACGAGGATGTCTACGTGCCGACCTACCGCAAGCATCACGGACCCGATCACGGCCACGGAGGTCCGGGCAACGGACACGGCAAAGGCCACGGTCATGGACATGGGCACGATTGAGGCGCCGCGAAGGAATTTCGTCGAGGCATTCGAAAAAGGGCGTCCCGATCGGGGCGCCCTTTTTTCGTTTTCCGTTCAAAACGGAACAGCCCGCATTTGCAGGAGCGCGCCATGCGCGCGACACCACCGAGGTCGCGCGCATGCGCGCTCCTACCAAAGCATTTCGATTTCGCGCCGCGTCAGCGGCGCAGCGCGCCGCGCAGGAACAGGCGCACGGCGAAGTCGATATGCGCGTCGAGTTCGGCTTTCGCCGGCGCCGTGCCGGCGACGATCAAGCGCGTCGGGCCGCCGACGACGAGGCTGAGGAACGCGGCGGCGGCCTGTTGCGGATCGCCGACGGCGATCTCGCCGCGCGCTTCGTGGCGCGCGAACAGTCCGGCAAGCACGTCGATCACCGGGCCGGCGCCGTGCTCGAACATCGCGCCGAACAGTTCGGGAAAGCGGTAAGCCTGCGCCGCGAGGATGCGCTGCAGCTTGATCGAGACCGGCCGCGCGAGATTGGCGATGCGCTGCTGCGCGATCGCGCGCAGCGTCCGTTCGAGGTTGTCAGTGACGAGCGCCGCGATCGCGTCGCGCGGCACCGTGTACGCCTCGATCGCGCGCCGCACGGCCGCGCGGAACAGCGCTTCCTTGTCGATGTGATACGCGTAGACCGTGCGCTTCGACATGCCGACGCGCGTCGCGATCTGCTCGACCGTGGTCTGCTCGAAGCCGTGTTCGAGAAAGGTGTCGAGCGCGACGTCGAGCAGTTCCTCGACGCGCTGCTGCTGGCGTTCGCGCGTCGGCCGGCCGGCGCGTGGCCGCGGCGCTCCGGTCGGGCGTTTCGGACGAACGGTCTTGTTGTCGGGGCGATTCGGCATAATACTGGTACTCACAA
>DASSVA010000257.1:0-7388 GCA_035706385.1 Solimonas sp.
GTGCGCGGTCTGCGTCTTCGGGAACGCGATGACCTCGCGGATCGCCTGGCCGCCGGCCATCAGCATGACGAGGCGATCGAGCCCGAGCGCGAGACCGCCGTGCGGCGGTGCGCCGAACGACAGCGCTTCGAGCAGGAAGCCGAACTTCTCCTGCTGTTCGTCGGCGCCGATGCCGAGCAGATCGAACACCGCCTGCTGCACGTCGGGGCGATGGATACGCACCGAACCGCCGCCGATCTCGACGCCGTTGAGGACGATGTCGTAGCCCTGCGACAGCGTCGCGCCCGGATCGGCGCGCAGCGCGTCGGCGTCGAACGGTTTCGGCGCGGTGAACGGATGATGCAGCGAGACCCAGCGATTCGCGTCTTCGTCCCACTCGAACATCGGCCAGTCGACGACCCACAGCGCGCGCCAGCCATCGGCGGTGAGCTTGAGGTCATTGCCGATCTTCAGGCGCAGCGCACCGAGCGCGTCGCTGACGATCTTGCTCTTGTCGGCACCGAAGAAGATCACGTCGCCGGTCTGCGCGCCGCTGCGCTCGAGGATGCCGTCGAGCGCCGCGTCGTGCAGATTCTTGACGATCGGCGAACGCAGGCCGTCGCGGCCCTTGGCGAGATCGTCGACGACGATGTACGCGAGACCGCGCGCGCCGTAGACCTTGACGAATTCCGTGTACTTGTCGATCTCGCCGCGCGACAGCTTCGCGCCGCCCGGCACGCGCAGCGCGGTGACGCGGCACTTCGGATCGTTCGCCGGCGCCGAGAACACCTTGAAGTCGACATCGGCGACGAGGTCTTTGACGTCGACCAGTTCGAGCGGATTGCGCAGGTCCGGCTTGTCCGAACCGTAGCGGCGCATCGCCTCCTCGTACGTCATGTGCGGCAGCTTGCCGAGATCGACGCCGAGCACGCCGTGGAACAGATCCTTCACCAGTCCTTCGATCAGCGCGACGATCTCGTCCTGCGTCATGAACGAGGTCTCGACGTCGAGCTGCGTGAATTCCGGCTGGCGGTCGGCGCGCAGGTCCTCGTCGCGGAAGCAGCGCGCGATCTGGTAGTAGCGATCGAGCCCCGACATCATCAGCAGCTGCTTGAACAGCTGCGGCGACTGCGGCAGCGCGAAGAACTTGCCGGGATGCGTGCGCGACGGCACGAGATAATCGCGCGCACCTTCCGGCGTCGCCTTGGTCAGGATCGGCGTCTCGACGTCGACGAAGCCGTTCGCATCCATGAAATCGCGAATGCGCGTGATGACGTCGTGGCGCAGGCGCAGGTTCTTCTGCATCTGCGGGCGGCGCAGATCGATGTAGCGGTACTTCAGCCGCGTGTCCTCGCCGACCGTCTCGTCGTCGAGATGGAACGGCGGCGTTTCCGCCTTGTTCAGCAGCTCGACTTCCTTCGCCAGCACTTCGATCCTGCCGGTCGGCAGGTTGGTGTTCTCGGTGCCGCCCGGACGCGGCCGCACGCGGCCGACGATGCGCACGACATATTCGGAGCGCAGCCGGTCGGCGGCCTCGAAGGCTTCTTTGGTATCCGGGTCGAATACGCATTGCAGCAGGCCTTCGCGGTCGCGAAGGTCGATGAAGATCACGCCGCCATGATCGCGGCGACGATGGACCCAGCCGCAGACGGTAACGGTTTCGCCGGTCAGCGCTTCGGTGACCTGGCCGCAGTAATGACTACGCATTCGTGAAGATTCGTGAGAAATCCGCCTGCGCGGATCGGATGACGGGGAGAGCCGGAAAAATCTGGGTTCCGCTCCGGGCCGCGTAGTGTAACCGCGCGCCGACGCCGCAGCACGCGGCGCGCCGCAGCCATCTGCATCGCCTCAGGCCGAGGCCTCGCCCTTGCTCGATGCCGCCGGCTTGCTGTCGCCACTCTTCGCCGCCGGCGTACTCGCCGGGGCCGGGCTGTCGGCCTTCTTCGTTTCGGTCCTGGCGTCGTCGGATTTTTTTTCGGCCGGCTTGTCGGCGCCCTGCTCGCCGGCCAGGTTCTTCTTGCCGCCCGATTTGAAATCGGTCTCGTACCAGCCGCCGCCGCTCAGGCGAAACCCCGCTGCCGACACCTGTTTGACCAGCGCCGGTTTGCCGCATTCCGGGCAAATGGTTTCCGGCGGATCGGAAATCTTGTGCAGGATTTCGCTGTCGGCATTACAGGCCGTGCAGTGGTAATCGTAAATCGGCATCACAGTCCTCGCGGCATCTTTCGCTCCCCCGCATGGGGATCGCGGCGCGTATTCTCAAGAACCGCGTCGCCGCGGTCCAGCACTTCAGGCCGCCGCCGTACCCTGCGGCCGCGCGCGTGCCGGCAACAGCAGATGGATCTGCGCGCCGCCGTCGTGCGGTTCCGCCCAGATCTCGCCGTCGTGATACGCCGCGATCTTGCGGCAGATCGCCAGTCCCATGCCGGTGCCGCTGAATTCGGCCTGGCTGTGCAGGCGATGGAACGGCGCGAACACGTGATCGACCTGCCCGGCCGGGATGCCGATGCCGTTGTCGGTGAACGTGAGATGCCAGTCGTCGCGCTCGGCGCGCGCACGCACCGTCAATCGCGGCGTGCGGCCGGGCGGCTGATACTTCAGCGCGTTGGCGATCAGGTTGCGGAACAGTTGCGCGAGCAAGGCGTGATCGGCTTCGATGGCCGGCCATTCCGGCACGACGATCTGCGCATCGAGCTGCGCGATTTCGCCGGCCAGCTGTGTGCGCGCCTGCTCGAACGCCTCGCCGAGCGAGCGGCGTTCGATGCGCGCATCGCGCCGGCCGATCCGCGACAACTGCAGCAGCGCGTCGACCAGTTTCTGCGTCTGCTGCACGCCCTGCAGGATCTGCGCGACGAAGCCGCGCGCCTCGTCATCGAGCTTGTCGCCGCTGCGTCGCTCCAGCAGACGGGCGAAACCTTCGATGTTGTGCAGCGGCGTCTGCAGGTCGTGCGATGCGGCATAGGCGAACTGCTCGAAGTCGGCGGCCGAGCGCTTGTATTGCTGCAAGGCGCCGCGCAGGCGCTGCTCGCTGGCTTCGCGCAACAGCAGTTCCTGGCGCAGGGCCTCGCTGCCGGCAACGGCCGGCGATCCGGCGTTGCGCCGACGCCACAGCCACAGCAGCGCGCCGGTCGATGCCAGCGCCAGCAGCGTCGCGACCAGCAATGCGAACATCAGCCAGGACGGATTCATTCGCGCAGATTCTGACGCAAAGCCGGCGCGCGCACGGCGCCGCTCGCCGGCATGCAGGCGCCGCTCACGCGTCGGCCGCCGGTGCCGCCAGCGGCTCGATCGTCAGATCGGGGAAATGCCGCAGGCCGACGGCGAAATGGCGATACGCGGCCGCGGCCATCGCGGCCGGCGCCTTGAATCCGAACTCGATGTGCCGCGGACCGCCGGCGACCGCGCGCGACGGCAGGCTCGACAGCTTCAGGCCCGGATGCCGCGCCAGCGTGTCGCGCATCAGATCGAGCAGATCGCCCTCGCCGCTGGTGCCGACCGCACGCAGGCGGAATTCGACGTCCGGCTCGGCGCGATGCAGATGCCGAAGCGGACCATCGAGCACCCATTCGAGCATCGGCCAGGCCATCTCCGGAAAGCCGGGAACGAAATAGCAGTGGCCGACGCTGAAGCCCGGCACCTGGTTGACCGGATTCGGGATCAGGCCGGCACCGAGCGGAAAATCCGTCATCAGCAGGCGGTTCGGCGTCGCCGCGTCGCCGTAGCGCTCGACCAGCATCGCCGCGGCCTCGCGATGGCGCTGCAGCGGCACGCCGAACGCCAGCGCCGCCGCCTGCCGCGTGCAGTCGTCCGGCGTCGCGCCGATGCCGCCGCACGACAGCAGCGCATCGCCGCGCGCGACGACGGCGCGGATCGCCTCGGCGATCGCCTGCGCATCGTCGCCGAGGAACTGCGCCCAGCCCAGCTCGATGCCGCGCGCGCGCAGCAACTCCAGCACTTTCGCGAAATGCCGGTCCTGCCGCTTGCCGCTGAGAATCTCGTCACCGATGACGAACAGTCCGATTGCCATGTCCGCTTATTCCGTTTCCCCGCCGCACGGCTGAATTCCCGGGCGCCGCCACCAGCGCTTTCGCACGCCGGCTGTCGCGGGTTCGCATCGGGAGTTTGTACGAAAAATTTTACGCCCGTTATGCTGCGACCGGCGACACCGACAACCACCACAAGCCCCGCGTTTCACGCACCGGAGAAGAGCGATGAACGTGCTGATCCCGATTGCCGACGGTTCCGAGTCGCTGGAGACCGTCACCCTGAGCAACGTCCTGCGCCGCGGCGGACTCGACGTCACCATCGCGGCGATCGGCCGCAAGACCGAGGTCGGCGGCACGCGCGGCATCCGCCTGCATGCCGATGCGCTGTTCGACGAGATCGCCGGTCAAGACTTCGACGCGATCGTCCTGCCCGGCGGCGAGGCCGGCGCGACCGCGCTTGGCGCGCACGCGGGCCTGATCGAAAAGCTCAAGGCGCAGCGCCTCGCGCATCGCTGGTTCGGCGGCATCTGCGCGGCGCCGGCGCTGGCGCTGGCACCGCACGGCCTGCTCGACGGCAAGCAGGCGACCTGTTACCCGGCGTTCCGCGACCGCGTGCTGCACTGGGTCGACCAGCCGGTCGTCGCCGACGGGCACTGTCTGACCAGCCAGGGGCCGGCGACCGCGATCGCGTTCGGGCTCGCGCTGATCGAGAAACTCGTCGGCAGCGACACGCAGCAGCGCGTCGCCGCCGAACTGCTCGCGGGTTGACGCGGGTTTTGCGAACGAAAACGCCCGCACGAGGCGGGCGTTTTCCACGCAGGCGCGGACTCAGGCGGCTTTCTTGTCGACCGCCTCGGTCAGCATTTTCTTCAGCTCGCCGCTCTGGTACAGATCGAGCGTGATGTCGCAGCCGCCGATCAGCTCGCCCTTGACGTACAGCTGCGGGAACGTCGGCCAGTTCGCGAACTTCGGCAGCGCGCGGTAAACCTCTTCGTCTTCAAAGATGTTGACGTAGGCGAACGGCGTCTCGCAGGCTTTCAGCGCCTGCACCACGCGCGCCGAGAATCCGCACTGCGGGAAATCGGGGCTGCCCTTCATGTAGACGATGATCGGGTTGTCGGTGACCTGCTTCTTGATTCTTTCCAGTGCATCCATTGCGGCTCTCCGGACGGGGGAGTTCAAACGGCGGCGGATTATACGCCGCTGTTCACGGCAAGGTGATCCTATTGAATTGTCTGGTGGTATTCGCCTATTTTGTCGACCCCCCGAGCCAGTACGTGCAGCTCGCATCGAAACCAGCAAAAGGAAAACAGCCATGGCATTGACGCTCCCCGAACTTCCGTACGCACGCGACGCACTGGCGCCGCACATGTCGGCCGAAACGCTGGATTATCACTATGGCAAGCATCACAAGGCCTATGTCGATAACGGCAACAAGCTGATCGCCGGCACCGAATTCGAAAAGATGTCGATCGAAGACATCATCAGGAAATCCTCCGGCAAGGTCTTCAACAACGCCGCGCAGGTCTGGAATCACACGTTCTTCTGGAACTGCCTGACGCCGAAACAGGGCGCGCCCGGCAAGAAATTGACCGACGCATTGGTCAAACAGTTCGGCGGCGTCGAGGATTTCAAGAAGCAGTTCACCGAAACCGCGGTCGGCACCTTCGGCTCCGGCTGGGCCTGGCTGGTGCAGAACGCCGACGGCTCGCTGGCGATCACCAGCACCGCGAACGCCGACAATCCGCTGACCAAGAACCAGAAGCCGCTGCTGACCTGCGACGTCTGGGAACACGCCTATTACATCGACTACCGCAACGCGCGCCCGAGCTTCCTCGAGCATTTCTGGGCGCTCGCGAACTGGGATTTCGTCGAGAAGAATCTGGGGTAAAATCCCGGCCGCACCGATGGGTCAGGAGCCGCGCTTGCGCGGCTCTTGCCTTTTCCGGGCCCGGTTTTCACCCGCCGCGAGAGAGAGCTGCAAGATGCCGCGTCATTTCCTGAAACTGTCCGACCTGAGCGCCGCCGAGGCGCACGCCATCGTCACGCGCGCGATCGCGCTGAAAGCGCAGGCCGCCGATACCAGCTATCGCCCGTTCGTCGGCAAGACGCTGGCGATGATCTTCACGAAGAACTCGACGCGCACGCGCGTCAGCTTCGAGGCCGGCATGGCGCGTTACGGCGGCCATGCGCTGTTCCTGTCGGCCGGCGTCACGCAGATCGGCCGCGACGAGCCGATCGCCGATACCGCCAGGGTGCTGTCGCGGATGTGCAGCGCGATCATGATCCGCAACGACTCGCAGGCGGACCAGCAGGAACTCGCCGCGAATTCGCGCGTGCCGGTCATCAACGGACTGTCCGACCAGCATCATCCCTGCCAGCTGCTCGCCGACATGCAGACCTGGGTCGAGCATCGCGGCGACCCGCGCGGCAAGATCGCGGCGTGGATCGGCGACGGCAACAACAACGTCTGCCATTCGTTCATCGAAGCCGCCGTGCTGTTCGGCTTCACGCTGCGGATCGCCGCACCGGCCGGCTATGCGCCGGATGCCGCGCTCGTGAAATCGGCCGGCGCGTCGGTGCAGATCGCCGACTCGGCGGCCGCGGCGGCGAGCGGTGCCGACCTGGTCGTCACCGACACCTGGACCAGCATGGGCCAGGAAGCCGAGCAGCAGAAGCGGCTCGCTGCGTTCGCCGGCTATCAGGTCGACGCCGCGCTGATGACGCGCGCGAAGCGTGACGCGATCTTCCTGCACTGCCTGCCCGCGCACCGCGGCGAGGAAGTGACGGCCGACGTCATCGACGGTCCGCAGTCGGTCGTGTTCGACGAAGCCGAGAACCGCCTGTGGGCGCAGATGGCGCTCGTCGAATTCCTGCTGAAATAACCGGGAACGCACCGATGAGCGTCGCGACGATTCCCGACGATGTGCCGCTGACCGTGCGCCGCGCGCTCGACGAAGACATCGGCAGCGGCGACGTCACCGCGCGGCTGGTGCCGGCCGACGAGACCGGCGAAGCGGTCGTGATCTCGCGCGAGCCGGCGGTGATCTGCGGCCGCCCGTGGGTCGACGAAGTGTTCCGCGCGCTCGATCCGCAGATCGCGATCGGCTGGCAGATCGACGAAGGCGAACGCGTCGACGCCGATCAGCCGCTGTACGTGCTGCGCGGTCCGGCGCGTGCGCTGCTGACCGGCGAACGCACGGCGCTGAACTTCCTGCAGACGCTGTCCGGCACCGCGACCGTCGTGCGCGCGTACGTCGACGCCGTTGCCGGCACCGGTTGCCGCATCGTCGATACGCGCAAGACGCTGCCGGGTTTGCGCAACGCGCAGAAATATGCGGTCGTCTGCGGCGGCGGCGCCAACCATCGCATCGGCCTGTACGACGGCATCCTGATCAAGGAAAACCACATCGCGGCGGCCGG
>DASSVA010000258.1:0-9869 GCA_035706385.1 Solimonas sp.
ACGGCCGGCGCTTTCCGCTCGCGCGACCGCTGCAGCCGCAGGAGCGGCAATACGGCGCCGACGAACTCAGCTTCGTCTAGACGGCCTGCGCACGAAAACAACAACAGGAATCCATCATGAAAAAGCATTTCCAGGCGCTGGCGGCGGCGATCCTCGGCGCTGTCACGTTGCAGGCGGCCGCCGCGCAGCCGCTGCTCAACGTCTCTTACGACGTCGCCCGCGATTTCTATCGCGACTTCAATCCGGCCTTCGCGGCTTACTGGAAAGGCAAGACCGGCGGCGAGCCGGTGATCCAGCAATCGCACGGCGGCTCCAGCAAACAGGCGCGCGCCGTCATCGACGGACTCGACGGCGACGTGCTGACGACCAACAATCCGCTCGACATCGACGCCGTCGCCAAGGCTGGCCTGATCGATGCGAAATGGGCGCAGCGCCTGCCGCACGCGTCGAGCCCGTCGTGGTCGACGATCCTGTTCCTCGTGCGCAAGGGCAATCCCAAGCACATCCAGGACTGGAACGATCTGGTCCGCCCCGGCGTGAGCATCGTCATCCCGAATCCGAAGACCTCCGGCAACGGCCGCTACAGCTACTTGGCCGCATGGCAGTACGCGCTGACGCGGCCCGGCGGCAACGATGAAAAGGCGCGCGCGTTCGTCGCCTCGTTCCTGAACAACGTGCCGGTGTTCGACACCGGCGGCCGCGGCGCGACGACCACGTTCGTGCAGCGCGGCATCGGCGACGTGCTGCTGACGTTCGAGAACGAGCTCGTGCTGCTGCAGAAGGAATTCGGCAAGGACAAGTTCGACATCGTCGTGCCGTCGCTGTCGATCCGCGCCGACAATCCGGTCGCGGTCGTCGACAAGGTCGCCGCGAAAAAAGGCAACACCGCGCTCGCGCAGGCCTATCTCGAATACCACTACTCGGAAGCCGGCCAGGAAATCTTCGCGCGCAACGGCCTGCGGCCTGCCGACGAGAAAATCCTGGCGCGGCACGCCGCCGAATTTCCGGCGCTGAAGCTGTTCACCGTCGACGACTGGCCCGCCACCTACGCGAAGCACTTCGCCGACGGCGGCGTCTTCGATCAGATCGTCGCCGCCATCAAGTAACGCGCCGGGAGCCACCATTGAGCATCGCCATTCCAGCGCGCCGCAGCGTCATTCCCGGTTTCGGGCTGACGCTCGGCTTCACGCTGCTGTATCTGAGTCTGATCGTGCTGATTCCGCTGGCGGGCGTGTTCTTCAAGTCCGCGGGGCTCGGCTGGCACGGCTGGTGGGAAGTCGTCAGCGCGCCGCGCGTGCTGCATGCGCTGCAACTGAGCTTCGGCGCGGCGCTGGTCGGCGCGCTGATCAACGCGGTGTTCGGCACGCTGGTCGCCTGGGTGTTCGTGCGCTACCGCTTCGCCGGCCGGCGCTTCTTCGACGCGATCATCGATCTGCCGTTCGCATTGCCGACCGCCGTCGCCGGCATCGCGCTGACCGCGCTGTACTCGGGCAACGGCTGGATCGGCCAGTACCTCGAACCGCTCGGCATCAAGGTCGCGTACACACCGCTCGGCGTGATCGTCGCATGCACGTTCATCGGCCTGCCGTTCGTCGTGCGCACGGTGCAGCCGGTGCTCGAAGAAGCCGAGAAGGAACTCGAGGAAGCGGCCGCCTCGCTCGGCGCCAACCGCCTGCAGACGATCGTGCGCGTGATCCTGCCGGCCGTGCTGCCGGCGGTGCTGACCGGCTCGACGCTGGCGTTCGCGCGTGCCGCCGGCGAATACGGCTCGATCATCTTCATCGCCGGCAACATGCCGATGGTCAGCGAGATCGCGCCGCTGCTGATCATCATCAAGCTCGAGGAGTTCGACTACGCCGGCGCCAGCGCCGTCGCGGTCGCGATGCTGCTGCTGTCGCTGAGCCTGCTGCTGGTCATCAACGGCCTGCAACTGTGGGCGAGGCGTCGCCACGGCGGCGGTGACAAATGAGCACGAGCTTCAATACCCCGCTGCACGATCCGCCGGTCCTGCCGCCGGAGTTCGGACCGCAGGGACCGCTGCTCCGCCGCAACAGCGCCGTCACCGAATCGGCGACGGTGCAGTGGCTGCTGACCGGCATCGCGCTGCTGTTCCTGCTCGGCTTTCTGCTGCTGCCGCTGGTCGCGGTATTCAGCGAGGCGCTGCGCAACGGCTGGCGCGTCTACGTCGACGCGCTGCGCGAGCCGGATGCGCTGGCGGCGATCCGCCTGACGCTGCTGACGGCGGCGATCGCCGTGCCGCTGAACATGGTGTTCGGCATCGCTGCGGCATGGGCGATCACCAAGTTCCAGTTCCGCGGCAAGACGCTGCTGATCTCGCTGATCGACCTGCCGTTCTCGGTGTCGCCGGTCGTCGCCGGCCTGATCTACATCCTCGTCTTCGGTCGCCACGGCTGGGCCGGATCGTGGCTGTCCGATCACGACATCCGCATCGTGTTCGCGGTGCCGGGCATCATCATCGCGACGATATTCGTGACGTTCCCGTTCGTCGCGCGCGAACTGATCCCGCTGATGCAGGAACAGGGTACCGACTACGAGCAGGCGTCGCTGTCGCTCGGCGCGTCCGGCTGGCAGACGTTCTGGCGCGTGACGCTGCCGAACATCAAATGGGGCCTGCTGTACGGCGTGCTGCTGTGCACGGCGCGGGCGATGGGCGAGTTCGGCGCGGTCAGCGTCGTCTCCGGCCATATCCGCGGCGAAACCAACACGATGCCGCTGCACGTCGAGATTCTCTACAACGAATACCAGTTCGCCGGCGCGTTCGCGGTCGCGTCGCTGCTCGCGGTCTTCGCGCTCGTCACGCTGTCGCTGAAGAGTTATCTCGAATGGCGGCACGGCGACGAACTCGCCGCCCAAAGGAAACATTGATGGACATCAGGATTCGCGGAATCAAAAAATCGTTCGGCGGCTTCGCGGCGCTCGACGGTGTCGACCTCGACATCGCGTCGGGCGAGCTGATCGCGCTGCTCGGGCCTTCCGGCTCCGGCAAGACGACGCTGCTGCGCGGCATCGCCGGTCTCGAATTCCCGGACGCCGGGCGGATTTTCTTCGGCGACGAAGACATCGCCCGCCAGCCGATCCGCGAACGGCGCGTCGGCTTCGTGTTCCAGCACTACGCGCTGTTCAAGCACATGACGGTGCTCGACAACGTCGCGTTCGGCCTGCGCGTCCGCAAGCGCGGCGAACGGCCGCCGGAAGCGCTGATCCGCGAGCGCTCGCGCGAGCTGATCGCGCTCGTGCAGCTCGACGGTCTGGAGTCGCGCTATCCGTCGCAGCTGTCCGGCGGCCAGCGCCAGCGCGTCGCGCTGGCGCGTGCGCTGGCGATCGAGCCGCGCGTGCTGCTGCTCGACGAACCGTTCGGCGCGCTCGATGCGAAAGTCCGCAAGGATCTGCGCCGCTGGCTGCGGCAGCTGCACGACCAGACCGGCTACACGACGATCTTCGTCACGCATGACCAGGAGGAGGCACTCGAACTCGCCGATCGCGTGGTGGTGATGAACAAGGGCCGCATCGAACAGGTCGGCACCACCGACGAGGTCTACGAAAAACCGGCGACGCCGTTCGTGTTCGATTTTCTCGGCAACACCAACGTGCTGCGCGGCGAAGTGCGCGGCCGCGAATTGTTCATCGACGGCCAGGACGTGCCGATCGTCACCGATGCGATTCACGCGACCGGCCCGGTCGACGTCTACGTGCGCCCCGGCGACCTGCGGATCGCCGACGCGACCGCGCCCGGTTTCGAGGCGACGATCCGCGGCACGCAGCGCACCGGTCCGATCGTGCGCTGCGCGGCAGTCGCCGCCGGCTCGGGCCTGCCGATCGAGATCGAAGTGCCGCATCTGCATTACGACACGCAGCTGCTGCGCGCGGGGCAGTCGGTGCGGCTGCGCCTCAATCAGTTCAGCATCTTCGCGCGCGGCGCCGCATCGGCGAACCCGACGCCGCGCGACGCGCCGATCCTGATCGGCAGCGAACGCGCGCGCGGCCGGCTCGGCTGAACGACCGGCCGACGGCTGCGCGCGACCGTCCGGAGCACTGGTTTGCAGCGACTCCGAAGCTGGTCCACACTCCGGCCATTCCCGGCGAACCGGGGAACCTCTTGACGCGTAGGGGGCTACGCGTCCCTGGACGGTGCTCGTACATTGGTCGTGCGTCTGCTTTTCGCGGTCGGCAGGGTGTTGCCGCTGCGCGTTCTTCATTGGCTGGGTGATCTGATCGGCGTCGTGGCGTGGCACCTCGACGGCGCCAGCCGGCGGCTGGCGTTGCGCAACATCGAACTGTGCTTTCCCGGCCTGTGTCCGAAAGAACGCAAGCGGATGGCGTACCGCGCCGCAAGGCACTATTACAAGTCGCTGCTCGAATATCCGCTGATCTGGACCGGCTGCGAACGCCGCGTGCATGGCCTGCAGGTCGAAGTCCACGGCCGCGAACGGATCGATCGCGCGCTCGCCGACGGCAAGGGGCTGATCATCGCCGCCCTGCACCTCGGCTCGTTCGAGGCGGCGATCATCCCGATGACGGCGCACTACCCGTTCACCGGCATGTACAAGCCGGTCAAGAACGCGGCGATCGACGCGCTGTCGCAGCAGGGCCGCACGCGCTTCGGCGCCAAGCTGGTCGCGATCGTCAAGCGCCAGGGCAAGCGCGCGATCGGCAGCGAGCTGCTGCGCGCGCTCAAGCGCGGCGAGATCGTCTACGCGCTGCCCGATCGCGATCCGCCACGCGGCCAGGGCGTGTTCGCGCCGTATTTCGGCATCAACGCGCATTCACCGATCCTCACCGCCCGCCTGATCCAGGCGACCGGCGCGCGTCTGCTGATCTGCACCGGCGAACGCCTGCCGAAAGGACGCGGCTTCGTCATCCGCTTCAGCGAACCGCCGGCCGGTTACGACAGCGACGATCTGTGCGTCGCCGCGACCGCGCTCAATCAGGGCATCGAAGCCTGCGTGCGCGCCTGCCCGGACCAGTACTGGTGGGCGTACAAGCGCTTCAAGCGCCGCCCCTACGGCGAATATTGTTTCTACCAGGGCCACCAGCAGATGCCGAAGCCGGACGACATCAAGTCCGCCACGACGCTGCGCCCCGCCTGAATCGCGCCGCGCTCAAAGCGCCGGCGTCTGCGCGCGCGGCGCCAGCAGGCGCAGCAGCGACACCGCGATCAGGCCGCAGCCGGTCATCACCGCCGCCATCGCGATCGCGCTGTCCGCCTGCAGATGGCCGGCGAGCGCGCCGCTGACGGCGGCGATCGCGAACTGCAGCGTGCCGATCAACGCCGACGCGATGCCGGCGCGGTCGGCGAACGGCGCCATCGCCAGCGCCGTCGAATTCGGCGACGAAAAACCGAGACTGCCGATCGCCACGAACAGCGGCGCGATGACGGCCGGCGCGCCGCCGACGCCGGACAACGCCATCACCAGCATGACGACGCTCGCCAGCGCGCTGACCGTCATCGCCGCGCGCAGCACGCTCGCCGCCGGCACGCTGCGCAGGACGATCGCGTTGAGCTGCGACGCGCAGATCAGCGCGGCGGCATTGCAGCCGAACAGCCACGAGAACTGCACCGGCGTGAAGCGGTAGACGTCGACGAACACGAACGCCGCGACCGAGATGTACGCGAACATCGCGCCCGACGCCATGCCGCCCGGCAACGCATAAGCCATGAAGCGGCGATCGCCGAGCAGCTCGAAATAGATGCGCACCGCGCCGCCGACGCCGCGCATCGAGCGTTCGCGCAGCGTTTCCGGCAGCATCCGCGCGCTGACCGTCAGGCAGCTCGCGCCGAACACCGCGAGCACGACGAAGATGCCTTGCCAGCCGACCGTTTCGAAGAGCAGGCCGCCGAGCGTCGGCGCGAGGATCGGCGCGATGCCCATGACCGCGGTCATCGCCGACAGGATTCTCGCCATGTCCTGCGGCGCGAAGCGGTCGCGCACCATCGCGCGCGTCACGACCATGCCGGCCGAGCCGCCGAGCGCCTGCAGGAAACGCAGGCCGGCGAGGCCGACGATGTCGGGCGCCAGCGCGCAGCCGAGCGACGCGAAGATGTACAGCGACAGGCCGAACAGCAGCGGCCGGCGACGGCCGTAGCGGTCGGTGAGCGGGCCGTAGATCAGCTGGCCGATCGCCAGGCCGATGAAGAATGACGACAGCGTCGCCTGCACCGCGGCCGCGTCGGCGGCGAAATAGACTTGCAGCGCCGGAAAGCTCGGCAGGTACATGTCGATCGACAGCGGGCCGATCGCGACGATCAGCCCGGCGCAGATCACCCAGAGACGCAGCTTGCGATCCATTTCCGGCTCGGAGGCAATGACGGCGCCCCCACGCCGTCTCTTCAAGTTTCGGGCCGCACCTGTCCGCACGTCATCGCTTCAAGCCTCGGGCCGCATCTGCGGAAAAAGCAGCACGTCGCGAATGCTCGGCGAATCGGTCAGGAACATCACCAGACGATCGATGCCGATGCCGACGCCGGCGGTCGGCGGCAGGCCGTATTCGAGCGCGCGGATGTAGTCGGCGTCGTAGACCATCGCCTCGTCGTCGCCGGCGTCCTTGGCCGCGACCTGCGCCTTGAAGCGGCCGACCTGATCGTCGGCATCGTTGAGCTCGGAGAAACCGTTGGCGACTTCACGGCCGCCGATGAAGAACTCGAAACGATCGGTGACGTCCGGGTTCGCATCGTTGCGGCGCGCGAGCGGCGAGACTTCGGTCGGATACTCGGTGATGAACGTCGGATCGAACAACTTCGCCTCGACGGTCTTCTCGAAAATCTCGGTCATCAGCTTGCCGGTGCCATAAGCGGGCTTCACGTCACCGCCGACCTTTTTCGCGTAAGCCGCGAGGTATTCGCGATCGCCGGCCTGGTCGAGATCGAAGTCCGGGCTGTGATGCTTGATCGACTCGCGCATCGTCCAGCGGCGGAACGGCTGATCGAGATCGTATTCGCGACCCTGATAATCGAACTTGCCGCCGCCATTGACGGTCAGCGCGAGATCGCGGATCAGCGTCTCGACCAGATCCATCGCGTCCCGGTAATCGGCGTAAGCCTGATAGAACTCCAGCATCGTGAATTCGGGATTGTGGCGCGTGGAGAGTCCTTCGTTGCGGAAGTTGCGGTTGATCTCGTAGACCTTCTCGAAGCCGCCGACCACAAGCCGCTTGAGGAACAGTTCCGGCGCGATGCGCAGGTACAGATCGCGATCGAGCGCGTTGTGATGCGTGATGAACGGCCGCGCCGTCGCGCCGCCGGCGATCGGCTGCAGCATCGGCGTCTCGACTTCGATGAAGCCGAGCGCATCGAGGAAGTTGCGGATGAAGCGCACCGTCTGGCCGCGCTTCTCGAATGTGCGCTTCACGTCCGGATTGACGATCAGATCGACATAGCGCTGCCGATAGCGGATCTCGGTATCGGTCAGGCCGGCCCATTTCTCGGGCAGCGGGCGGATGCCCTTGACCAGCAGCTCGACGCTCTGCGCCTTGACCGACAGTTCGCCGGTTTTGGTCTTGAAGATCGTGCCGCGCACGCCGACGATGTCGCCGACGTCGAACGTCTTGAACGCGTCGTAAACCTCGGCGCCGACCGCGTTCTGCTGCACGAAGATCTGGATGCGGCCCGACATGTCCTGGATCTGCGCGAAGCTCGCCTTGCCCATCACGCGCTTGGCCATCATGCGGCCGGCGAGCGCGAACACCTGCGTCTCGCCTTCCAGCGCCGCAGCGTCGTGCGCGCCGTACATGCCGTGCAGGAAATCGGCGAGCGTGTCGCGGCGGAACGCGTTCGGATACGCGTTGCCGGCATCGCGCAGCTTCTCCAACTTCTCGCGGCGCGCGGCGATTACATGGTTCTCGTCCGCCCGGTCGAGACCGGGCGCGGAGTTTTCGTCGAGTTCGGGCGGTTTCTGTTCGGTCATGTCTTTTCGTGAGGCGTGAGGGGTGAGGCGTGAGGCGGCACCACGCCGCTTTTACGCCTCACACCTCACCCCTCACGCCTCACGTTTTCAAAGTCCCTGCTTGAGACTCGCTTCGATGAACGGATCGAGGTGCCCGTCGAGCACTTTCTGCGTGTCGGCGATCTCGACGCCGGTGCGCAGATCCTTGATCCGCGACTGGTCGAGCACGTACGAGCGGATCTGGCTGCCCCACTCGATGTCGCTCTTGGCATCCTCGATCGCCTGCTTGGCGGCGTTGCGCTTGTGCATCTCGGCTTCGTACAGACGCGCCTTCAGCATCTTCATCGCGCGATCGCGGTTGGCGTGCTGGCTGCGCTCGGTCTGGCACGCGACGACGATGCCGCTCGGCACGTGCTTGATGCGGATCGCCGACTCGGTCTTGTTGACGTGCTGGCCGCCGGCGCCGGACGAGCGATATGTCGCGACGTCCAGATCGGCCGGATTGATCTCGATGTCGACATCGTCGTCGACTTCCGGCGAGACGAACACGCCGGCGAACGAAGTGTGGCGGCGGTTGCCGGAATCGAACGGCGACTTGCGCACCAGACGATGCACGCCGGTCTCGGTCCGCAGCCAGCCGTACGCATACGGACCCTGCACGTAGATCGTCGCCGACTTGATGCCGGCGACTTCGCCGTCCGACGCTTCCATCAGCTCGACCTTGAAGCCGCGGCCCTCGGCCCAGCGCAGGTACATGCGCAGCAGCATGTTGGCCCAGTCCTGCGCCTCGGTGCCGCCGGAACCGGCCTGCAGATCGAGATAGGCGTTGTTCTCGTCGAGCTCGCCGCTGAACATGCGGCGGAACTCCATGTCCGACGCCATCTTCTCGAAGCGCGCGACGTCGCGCGCGACCTCGTCGACGGTCGCCTGATCGCTTTCCGCTTCGGCCAGTTCGAGCAGATCGAGCGCGTCCTTCAGGCCGGTGCCGGCCTGGTCGATCGGCTGGATGACGCCTTCGAGCTTGGCGCGCTCACGGCCGAGATTCTGCGCCAGTTCCGGGTTGTTCCAGATTTCGCCGCGCTCGAGCTCGGCGTTGACTTCGACCAGACGATCCCACTTGGTTTCGTAGTCAAAGATAGCCCCGCAGCGCGTCGAAACGCGCCTGCAGGGCTGTCACCTCATTGCGTAACTGATGCGCTTCCATTGCGAAAGGCGGCTTGTGCTGAAAAAGGCCGGCGATTATACGTTGCCGCCGGGACAATGGCGTGATCCGATCCGGCCGCACCACGGCGCGGGGCGCGCTGCTATATTCGTCCGCGGCCAGTCAACAAGCATCAGGGGAGAGACAATGAAGCACGGGCTCAAGGTTGTGGGACTGCTGTGTGCGATGTTCGCCACCGGCACGGTATGGGCGCAGGACGATACGCAGGCGTCCGACATCGCGCACGCGCTCAGCGGCCGGCCGTGGTACGTATCCGGCATGTTCTCGTACGTCGACGCCGACAGCGACCGCGGCACCAAGGGCGGTCTCGGCGGCATCGTGTCGATCGGCAAGAAGGTCACCTGGGGACTGACTCTCGAACTGAGCGGCTATTACGCGTCCGCCGACGCCAAGCATGGCGGCGGCAGCGCCGATCTGTACGGCTACGGCGCCAGCGCGCTGTTCTTCCCGTCGCAGACCTTTCCCAATGCATACGGCATCGTCTCGCTGATGCAGGGCCGCACCGAGAGCCTGCCGGGACCGCGCGACGATTTCGACTCGACGGTGTTCGACGTCGGCCTCGGTTATCTGCAGCCGATCACCGCGCATATCCTGCTGCGCGCCGAAGCGCGCTACCGCACCGATGACAAGGGCGGCAAGCCGACCGGCCCGAAGGGCAAGACCAACAACTTCGCCGAAGGCGTCTACAGCGTCGGCCTGATGTTCCCGTTCGGCGGCGTCGCCGTGAAGCCGGGCACGCCGGAAGA
>DASSVA010000259.1:0-2411 GCA_035706385.1 Solimonas sp.
GGGCCGCGCTTCGGTCTGTATACGGTCGACGTGCTGAGCGATCCCGAATTGCGCCGCCGGCCGACGGCGGCGGTCGCCGCGTATCGCGACATCATCCGCGACGGCGGCGTCGCCGGCGGCTACGCGCCGGTGCTGCGCTGAATTTCATCCGCAGGAGAATGACGATGGGAAAACTGACGCGCGCGCTGACCGAGCGAATGCTCGGCAAGACCTGGAACGCCTTGCGCAGCGGCATCGCCGACAGCGTCGTGCCGGGCAGCGGCGGCGTCGTCATGCTCGGTGACAGCATCACGCACTTCGGCCGCTGGGATCTGCTGTTCCCGGACGACCGGGTCCGCAACTTCGGCATCGGCGGCGAGCGCAGCGACCATCTGCTGCGCAGGATCGATCCGATCGTCGCGCTGAAGCCGGACAAGCTGTTCCTGCTGATCGGCACCAACGATCTCGCATCCGGTTACACGCCGGACCAGATCGCCGCCAACGTCGATGAACTGTTCAGACGCCTGCGCGCGGCACTGCCGGATTGCGGACTCCACGTGCAGGGCGTGATGCCGCGGCAGCGCAAATACGCGGCGCGCATCCACGCGTTGAACGCCAAATACCAGGCGATCGCGACGAAGCACGCGGCGACGTTCGTCGACCTGTTCCCGGCGTTCGACGACGGCAGCGGCGAACTGCAGACGCAGTTCACGATGGACCGCCTGCATCTGAACGGGCCCGGCTATGTCCGCTGGCGCGAGGTGCTGGCGCCGTACCTTCAAAAAGTCCGTTGACGATGGATCGGATCAGCGACATCACGCCTTTGCTCGACCGCGATCTGGTCGCCGGGTTCGCGGCGATTGCCGTGCCGGCGGAGGTGCCGCCGCCGGTCGAGCGTCGCGTGATCTTCCGGCAGTTGATGGCCGTCTATCGCGGCGCGCTGCCGCCACCGGACGGCGTGATCCATCGCGACGCCGTGGTCCCGGCTTCGTTCGGCGACGTTGACGTGCCGGTGCGCATCTTCGCGCCGCGCGAACCGCGCGGCGATGCGGTGCTGCTGTGGCTGCACGGCGGCGGTTTTTCCGTCGGTCATCACGAGGACGAGGATGTCGTCGTCGCGCCGTGGGTCGACGCGATCGGCTGCACGGTGGTGTCGGTCGGTTATCGCCTCGCGCCCGAGCATCCGGCGCCGGCGGCGCTGAACGATGCGTGCGCCGCATTGCGCTGGATCGCGACGGCGCCGGCGGAACTCGGCGTGCGGCCTTCGAGAATCGCGGTCGGCGGCATCAGCGCCGGTGGCACGCTCGGGGCCGGCGTCGCGCTGCGCGCGCGAGACGAGCAGGGCCCGGCACTGTGCTTCCAGCTGCTGCTGGTGCCGGCGGCCGACAATCGCAGCGCGACGCCGTCGATGCAGACGCTGAACGATCCGCGGCAATGGAATCTCGAAGCGAACGTGCTCGCCTGGCAGATGTATGCCGGCGGCGACGGCGCGGTCCCTGCGCATTGCGCACCGGGCCGCAGCGACGATCTGTCGAATCTGCCGCCGGCATACGTCGAAGTCGCCGGCGCCGATCCGTTGCGCGACGAGGGTATCGCGTTCGCGCAGCGGCTGATGCAGGCCGGCGTCGCGACCGAGCTGCATGTGTTCCCCGGCGCGTATCATGCGTCGAGTTACGTGCAGCCCCTCGCGCCGATCAGCAGGCGTGCGAGGGCGGAAACCATCGCGGCATTGCAACGCGCCTTTTCGGCGTAGGGAAGACGCATGTCCAGGCCATCGATCGCAACGGCGGGCGCGCTGCTCGCGCTCGGCTGGTTCGCCGCCGCCGGCGCGGCGTCACTGCCGGCGCGCGTCCATTACGAGGTGCTCGACGGCGACAAGCTCGTCGGCCATCTCGACATCACGCTCGAAACTTCGGGCGAGGGCGCCGAGCAGAGTCTCGTCGCGAAACAGCACGGCGAGATCACTGTGCGCCGCATGCTGATCAAGGCGACGATCCGCCAGATGATCGAAGAGCATTGGCAGAACGGCCGCCTGCTGTCGCTGACCGCCGACACGTCGTCGGAACTGCCGGTCGGCAGCACGCGCAAGGCGCTGTCCGTCAGCCGCGATCCGTCCGGTGCGCTGCGCGCGACGAACGACGGGAAAACGCACGATCTGCCCGCCGACACCTTGCCGCTGACGCTGTGGTCCGGGCGCACACTGGTCGCCGGCCCGCACTTCGGTCTTGCCGAAGCCGAGTTGATCGAAATCGAGAAGGGCGGGACGACCGCGGACGACGAGCCGCCGGTGCGTTACCAGGGCGAGGAATGCCGGCGCCGCGACTTCGAGGCGGTGAACGACGCGAAGAAGAAAAGCGCCGTCGCCGCGTGGATCGGCAGCGATGACATCGTCTGCAAGCTGCGCATGAGCGCCGGCAGCGATGTGTTCACCT
>DASSVA010000260.1:0-3580 GCA_035706385.1 Solimonas sp.
TGCTGGCGCCGCAACTCGGCGCCAGCGGCGGCGCCCTGCATCTCGACTGGCTCACGCACGTCGGCGTCGCGCTGGTGTTCCTGCTCAGCGGCGCCGGCCTGTCGACCGAAAAACTCAAGGCCGGCGCCGCGAACTGGCGCCTGCATCTGTTCGTGCAGCTGTTCACGTTCGCGGTCTTTCCGCTGCTCGGCCTGCTGGTCGACACCGGCGTCGGACACTGGCTGCCGCGCGAGTTGCGCGTCGGCTTCTTCTATCTGTGCGCACTGCCGTCGACGGTCTCGTCGTCGATCGCGATGACGTCGCTGGCGCGCGGCAACATCGCCGGCGCGGTGTTCAACGCGACGCTGTCGAGCCTGATCGGCATGGTGCTGACGCCGCTGTACGTCGGCCTGTTCCTCAGCGCCGCGCATCACGGCGCGCCGCTCGCCGATCAGTTCATCAAGATCGGCGAACAACTGCTGCTGCCGTTCGTCATCGGCCAGTTCCTGCGTCACTGGATCGGCGACTGGATCGCGCGCAACAAGCCGCGCGTCGGTCTCGTCGATCGCGCCGTGATCGTGCTGATCGTCTTCAACTCGTTCTGCGACGCGACCGCGGCCGGCGTCTGGGTCCGTTACGGCGCCGGCCCGCTGCTGGTGACCGCGTTGTTGACCGGCGTGCTGCTCGCGGTCGTCCTGAGCCTGACGCATTTCGTCGCGACCCGCCTGCGCTTCGCCGTCGACGATGAAATCGCCGCGGTGTTCTGCGGCTCGAAGAAAAGTCTCGCGGCGGGTGCGCCGATGGCGGCGCTGATCTTCGGCAGCGGCGGCGCGCTCGGCCTGATCATGCTGCCGATCATGATCTACCACCAGTTGCAGCTGATCGTCTGCTCGGTGATCGCGCGACGTTATGCGCAGCGTCCAGACGGCGCGCCATAACGCCGCTTCATTTCTGAAAAGCCGTCATGCCCGCGAAAGCGGGCATCCAGCGTTCGGGAGCGTGGCCGTCGTTCTGGACTCCCGCATTCGCGGCAATGACGTGAAATTCGCCGCCGGCGCGCGCGGCGCACCCCGCTCCTTCAGAAGTTCACACGCAATGACGCCGACCAGTTGATCGGCGGACCGTAATACGTGTTGTCGTACTCGTCGAGCACGAAGTACTTCTTGTCGAGCAGGTTGTTGCCGTTGAGCTGCAGCGAGACGTTCGGCGTGATCCGGTAGCGCGCCATCAGGTTCAGCAGCGTCACGTCGTTCTGACCGATGATCGCACCGCCATCCGGCGAGCCGACCTGCGTGCGACTGTCCGACTGCCAGTCGATGCCGCCGCCGATCGTCAGCGCTTTGAGCATCGTCGGCGTCCACGTCGTGTACAGACGCACCAGGTTGCCCGGCACGAACAGGCGCACGGCGTTGTCGTCGGCATCTTCGATCAGATAGCGCGACCAGCCGAATGACGCGTTCCAGCCTTCGCGCAGTTCGCCGGAAACCTCGAATTCGATGCCGCGCGAGACCGTGCCGTCGATCGCCTGCGAAATATCGGCGCCGTTCGGCAGCTTGACGGTTTCGCCGTTCTCGTCGAAGACCGGCGCCGCGACGTTGTCCTGCTGCGTGCGGAACAGCGTCAGCGAACTGTTGAGCCGGCCGCCGAAATGCTCGCCCTTGATGCCGACTTCGTAGCTGCGGCCATCGATCGGATCGAGATAGTGGCCGTTGGCATTGACCGCGTTCTGCGGCTTGAAGATTTCGGTATAGCTCGCGAACAGCGAGAACTGTTTCGTGACGTCGTAGACCAGACCGGCGTACGGAATCGTCTTTTTGTAGTCGTAACGATTGTCCGGCACCGCGTCGTAGGCGTAGTACGAGTCGATCTTCCACGTCGCGTAACGCGCGCCGGCGATCAGCTTCAGCGGATCGATGATGCTGAACCGCGTCGCCAGATACAGTCCGTTCTGCCGCGTCGTCTGATCGGCGACGCGCGATGCCGGATCGTACGCCGGCTCGGGATACGAGCCGTCCCAATCGAACAGATCGACCGGATCCGGCAGCGGCAGCGAGCCGCCTTCGGTACCGACCGGATAAGCCTCGGTGCTGTTGTTGCCGACCACGGAGCCGTTGTAGCCGACGACGAGTTCGTGCTTGCGGCCGAACAGCGTGAACGGGCCGCTCGCGTAGACGTCGATCGCACGCTGGATGATCTTGGCGCGGCCGGCATACGAATAGCCGCCGTAGCCGTTCTCCGGATCGGACGCAATCACGCCGGTTTCCGGATCGGGATAGCCGTACACGTAGAACAGCTTGTTGGCTTCGTCGTAACGGCGCCAGCTCAGCGTCGAGCGCAGCGCCCAGCCGCCGTCGAACTGGTAGCGCAGTTCGCCGAACGCGGTTTCGAAGCGACGATCCCAGAACGCCCAGTCGGTCGACGTCGTGATCGAGCGTGACCAGTGGGCCGGCGTGCCGTCGGAGAAATACAGCGGGAACGAACCCCAGGTGTTGCTCTGCGGCATGTTCTTTTGATAGTCGTAGCCGAGCGACAGCCGCGCACGCGGACTCAGGTCGGCGTCGACGACGCCGTAGAAGACTTTCTTCTCGTTGCGATACAGGTCCTGATACGACTCGCGGTATTGGTACGCGCCGACGACGCGTGCGCGGACGCTGCCGTCCGCGGTCAGCGGCGTCGAGACGTCGGCGTCGACGCGGCTGTCGTTCCACGAGCCCTGCGTGAATCCGAGCTGCGTCGCCAGCGTGCGGCTGTCGGCATGCTTGCGCACGAGATTGACCGATGCCGCCGGACTGCCGGCGCCGGTCGTCAGGCCGGTCGCGCCGCGGACGATCTCGATGCGCTCGTACAGCGCGGTGTCGAGCGCGTCCTCGATCGAATCGGTGTTGAAGTTCGTCGTCACCGGCACGCCGTCGTACATCAGGTTGTCGATGACGAAACCGCGCGACGTGAACAGCACGCGTTCGGTGTCGTACTGGTACGAGTAGACGCCGGGCGTCTGGTCGAGCACGTCGCGCAGCGACTGCAGGTTCTGGTCGTCGAGCCGCTGCCGCGTGATGACCGTCACCGATTGCGGCGTCTCGCGCAGGCTCAGCGGCAGCTTCGCCGCCGCCGCGCTGTCGTCGACGGTGTACGCGTCGTTGCCCGTGCCGGTGACGATGATGGTGTCGACGTCGGATGTCGCGGCCGTGTCGGCCGTCGTCGCCGTCGCGTTGTCGGCCGGCAGCTCGGCGGCGGAACTCAGGAGCGGCGTGAAGGCCAGCGTGCAGATGATGGCCGCGCGGCTGACGATGGTGATGCGCATGTGCTTCCCCGAAAAACGTGATGGGACGCTGGCAATGCGCAAAACATGCGTTGGCTGGCAGTCAGGCGGGCGATTTTACAGAAACGGCGGGCGCGCTCAAATTTGGCTCGATCCGGCTTACGTTTCGCGCTGCGGCGCGACCTACTTCGCTTGTGCAAAGAAAAGTAGGCAAGAGAAAGCACACCCCTGGCTCTGCGTCGCCGCTGCGCGGCGATACCCTGCGGTGCTCGCCGGGAAGGGCGCGGCCGAAACTCGCGGCTGCGCCGCTCAGACACTCGGCCGCTTCCTCCCTTCCCGTCT
>DASSVA010000261.1:0-4314 GCA_035706385.1 Solimonas sp.
CGGTTTTTTGCGCATGCATTCCGAAGCTCCACCGTCGACGTCGCCGCGCCGTCTCACGCCGGATCTGCTGCTGATCGCGGTCACCGCGGTCTGGGGCGGCACGTTCATCGTCGTCAAGACGGCGATGCAGTGGAGCGGGCCATTCACGTTCGTCGCCCTGCGTTTCGGACTCGCCGCGCTGCTGCTCGGCGCGGTCGGCTGGCGCCATCTGCGCGGCTTCACCGCCGACGAGCTGCGCGGCGGCGTGCTGATCGGCATCGCCGTGTTCTTCGGCTACAGCCTGCAGACCGTCGGCCTGCGCGAGATTTCCAGCAGCGCGTCGGCGTTCTACACGGCGCTGTACGTGCCGATGGTGCCGTTGCTGCAGATCGCGCTGTTCCGCACGCTGCCGCGACCGCTCGCCTGGCTCGGCGTCGCGCTGGCGTGTCTCGGCATGTTGCTGCTGTCGAAACCGGACGGCGCGAACCTCGCGATCGGCCACGGCGCGACCGTGACGATGATCGGTGCGCTGGCGATGGCGTTCGAAATCCTGCTGATCGGCCGTTTCGCCAATCGCGGCGATCTGCGCCGGCTGGCGCTGCTGCAGCTCGTCACCGTCACCGTGCTGTCGTCGCTCGCGGCACTGATCTTCGCCGAGCCGGTGCCACGCTTCGCCGGCGGCTATCTGCTGTGCGTCGCGGTGATGGCGCTGATCAGTGCGTTCATCCAGCTCGCGATCACCTGGGCGCAGCGCACGGTGCCGGCGACGCGCGCGACGGTGATCTATGCGCTGGAACCGGTGTGGGCGGCGCTGGTCGGCGTGTTCATCGGCGACCGGCTCGGCATCGGCGGACTGGCGGGTGGCGCGCTGATCGTCGCCGCGGTCCTCGTCACCGAACTCCGGCTGTCGCGGCGCTCTCGCGTCTAGCGACCGTTCACGTCGCTTGCAGCGGGCGACGCGCTGCATGAGCCACCCGGCGGGCCCGCCGCGGACCGCCGAACACCCGCAAGTGCGGGTTTATAAGGCGATAATTCGACAAATCATTTGCGATCGCGTAGTGTGCGTGCCGCAGTCGCCTCAAGCAGAGTTATCCGTTGGTGGCCATCTTCATCGATGGCAGAAATACCCGATGCGTTCCTCTTGACCGTTTGCAACCCCACGGGCGGGTCGTAGCCCGCTTTTATCAACGTTTAAAGGAATGTATCCATGAGCAATGTTTCCACCGGCACCGTGAAGTGGTTCAACGACGCCAAGGGCTTCGGCTTCATCACGCCGAGCGAAGGCGGCGAAGACCTTTTCGCCCACTTCAAGGAAATCCAGGGCACGGGTTTCAAGACCCTCGCCGAAGGCCAGCGCGTCGAGTACAAGCCGGCGCGCGGCCCGAAGGGCATGCAGGCGACGCAGATTCGCCCGCTCTGAGCCGGTAACGCAGTAAAGAAAACCGCGGCTTCGGCCGCGGTTTTTTTATGCCCGCGATTTGCGGGTTGCCGCTTCAGCTGTCGTGCGGCGGCTCACGGCGCAGCTGGTCGAGCTTGCGCCGCGCCGCTTCGGTTTCCGCGGCGTCCTTCTGCTTCTCCGCCTTCGTGCGGCCGAAGCGGACGCGGTTGTCGGCGGCGCGGCGTTCGGCGTCGGCGCGCGCCTTGTGCTTGCGATGCTTGTTGAGATTGATGATGTCGGCCATGTCCGCGACGTCGGTGACGGCAAGCGGCCAGCATAGCGGAGCGGCGCGCGCGGCGTCCTACGCCGGCTGTCCGCCGTCGCTGACAGCGCGGTCGGAGCGGTCCCGGATGGCGGCGCCGCGCGGCGCGCCGACAATCGTCGTCACGACCCCCGATCCGCAACCGCCATGAAAGCGTCGAGCGCCGCCGCCGTGCCCGTCCGTCCCGCCACGCAGTGGCCGATCGGCATCCGTCTGCGCTTCGATCCGCAGGCGAACCTGCAGCCGCAGCATCGCGCGCTGCGCGGCAAGCCGGTGCTGGTGCTGTCGCGGCTGCGGCTGATGGGTCCGAGCGACGGCCGCTATTCGTGGCGTCAGCAGGTGCTGGTGCTGAGCACCGGCAAGCTCGGCTGGGCGCGGCCCGAGCAATTGACGCTGCCGCTCGACGATCTCGACGCCGATTAGCGCTCGCCGGCGGCGCATCGCCGCCGCGTTCATCGTGCGCTCGGGTTGCCGGCCTATGCTGGCGCTGTTCGCCGCTCGATGGGATCGTTGCAATGCGCCGCACACGCGCCGGTATCGCCGTTCTGGGTTTCATGCTCGCGTTCCTGATCCCGGTTTCGCAGGCTTCGCCGGAATTCGCGCCGGCTTGGCAGCTGCAGATGGCGGACGGCACCCACGTGCAGTTTCCCGAAGACGCGCGCCACCAGCCGTCGGTCCTGCTGTTCTGGCCGTCGTGGTGTCCGTACAGCCGCGCGCTGCAGCCGTACGTGCAGGATATCTGGAACGACTATCGCGATGCCGGCGTGCACGTCTGGACGATCAACATCAAGGAAACCGGCGATCCGCTGCAGGCGATGAAGGATCGCGGCCTGAGCTTTCCGCTGCTGCTGCACGGCGATGCGCTGATCGCGAGCTACGGCATCGTGCGCACGCCGTGGCTGGTCGTCGTCGACGGCAACAATCGCATCGTCTACACGCGGCCGGCGAACAGCCGATCGCCGGTCGAGGTCGCCAGGAAAGTCCGTGAAACCTTGAACGGCCTGCTCGGCGCGCGTGCCGTGCCGTTGCCGACGTCCTATCCGCCGCCGTACGACCTGCATCTGCGCCGGCAGCATCAGCCGGCGGTCGATGACGCGGAGTGGAAACCGTGGGCGGAAAAGACGCTGGCCGGTGTCGGCGCCGATGAAGCGGTCGCCGATATCGCGCCGGTCGGGCCGATCGCCGACGGCCGCACCGCGATCGACGTCGCACGCCGGCTGTGGACGCAGCGTTACGGCGCCGAGCAGGTGGCGATCCAGGCGCCGTACCGCTCGTACCGGCGCAACCGGCTGTGGATCGTGTCCGGTTCGGCGGTCGCCGGTCATCTCGGCGAAGGCTTCGGGCTGATCGTCGACGCCGACAGCGGCCGCGTGCGGCGGATCAGTCCGGGGACGACGGTACACTGATCGGCGACCGTATCGGGAGAATCCCATGACTCCGCAACGCCTGTTTCCGATGCTGCTGATCATCAGTCTCGCTGCGTGCGGCAACACGGCGCGGTTGAGCGTCGCCGACGGCAGCGGGCCGCAGCCGAAGCTGCCGGCGCCGGACACGTCGCTGATCCCGACCGTCAACATCGCCAAGGCGATCGGCTGGCCGGACGGCGGCAAGCCGGTCGCCGCGCCCGGTCTCGGCGTCGTCGCGTTCGCGAGCGGGCTCGAACATCCGCGCTGGCTGTACGTGCTGCCGAACGGCGATGTGCTGGTTGCTGAAACCAATGCGCCACCGAAACCCGATGACGAGAGCGGCATCAAGGGCTGGGTGACGAAGAAAGTGATGAAACGCGCCGGTGCCGGCGCCGCCGGCGGCAATCGCATCACGCTGCTGCGCGATGCCAATGGCGACGGCGTCGTCGATCGGCGCACGGTGTTCATCGACGGCCTCAACGCGCCGTTCGGCATGACGAGGGTCGGCGACACCGTCTATGTCGCCGACACCGATGCCGTGCTCGCGTTTCCGTATCGCGATGGCGACACGCAGATCGCCGCTGCGGGGCGCAAGCTCGTCGATCTGCCGGCCGGCCGCCGCAACCATCATTGGACCAAGAATCTCATCGCCAGCGCCGACGGCAAGAAGCTGTATGTGACGGTCGGCTCGAACAGCAACGTCGCCGAGAACGGCATGGCCGCCGAACAGGGCCGCGCGGCGATCTGGGAAGTCGACATCGCCAGCGGCGCGCATCGCATCTTCGCGTCCGGCCTGCGCAATCCGAACGGCATGGCGTGGGAGCCGGTCAGCGGCAGGCTGTGGGTCGCGGTCAACGAACGCGACGAGCTCGGCAGCGATCTGGTGCCCGATTACATGACCTCGGTGCGCGACGGCGGTTTCTACGGCTGGCCGTACAGCTATTACGGCGCGCACGTCGACACGCGCGTCCAGCCGCAGCGGCCGGATCTCGTCGCCAAAGCGATCGTGCCGGATTACGCGCTCGGCCCGCACACCGCGTCGCTCGGTTTGTGCGCCGCCGACGGCAACACGTTGCCGGCGCGCTATGCGCACGGCATGTTCGTCGGCCAGCACGGATTGTGGAACCGCAAGCCGCGCAGCGGCTACAAGGTGATCTTCGTGCCGTTCACGAACGGCGCGCCGAGCGGCATGCCGGTCGACGTGCTGAGCAGTTTTCTCAGCGACGGCG
>DASSVA010000262.1:0-4860 GCA_035706385.1 Solimonas sp.
GGGCAAGATGGACATCATGGGCGCGTCGCTGTATGGCGTGCCGCTGGTGCTGATCGGCTTCAACGACAAGCTCGCGTGGAGCCACACGGTGTCGACCGCGTACCGTTTCACGCTGTATCAGAACCCGGTCAATCCGCTGAATCCGATGCAGTATTACTACGACGGCAAGGCGGTCGACGTCACGCCGGTACCGCTGACGATCGAGGTCAAGCAGAGCGACGGCAGCGTCGCCGACCAGAGCCGCACGCTGTACCGCACACAATACGGACCGGTGCTGGAAATGACCGTCAGCGGCCTGCCGGTGCTCGGCTGGGACAACGTCCGCATCTATTCGATGCGCGACGCGAACGCCGAGAACGATCGCCTGATGAACCAGTTTTTCGCGTGGAACACCGCGCCGAACCTGAGCGAATTCGAAGCCGATCACGCCGCGGTGCTCGGCGTGCCGTGGGTCAACACGGTCGCGACCGGCCCCGGTCAGAAGGTTTATTACGGCGATCTGAGCGTGGTGCCGAACGTGCCGGACAGTCTCGTCAACAGCTGCAAGGCGCCGCTGCTGTCGCCGATCATCGGCGCCGTCGCGCCCGGTCTGCCGCTGCTGCAGGGCAATCGCGCCGACTGCCAGTGGCTCAACGACAGCGATGCGCCGGCCGGCATCTTCGGCGCCAGCCATCTGCCGAAGCTCGAACGCAGTGACTGGGTCGCGAACATGAACGACAGTTACTGGCTGACCAATCCCGCGGAACCGTTGACCGGTTACGCGCGGATCATCGGCGACGAAGGCACCGAGCGGACGCTGCGCACGCGGCTCGGCATCCGCCAGATCCAGCAGCGCCTCGACGGCAGCGACACGGCCCGCGATCCGACGCTGACCGGCACCAGGTTCAGCTACGATGACCTGAAGAAGATCGTGCTGTCGAGCCGCATCTACAGTGGCGAGCTGGCGAAAGACGCCGTGCTGTCCGATGTCTGCGGCGACGGCACGGCCGACGCCTGCGCGGCGCTGCAGAACTGGAACGAAACGGCCAATCTCGACGCGACCGGCGCGCACGTCTGGATCGAGTTCTGGAAGAACGTCGCCGGCGTCTCCGGCCTCTGGAAGACGCCGTTCTCGATCGACGATCCGGTCAACACGCCGAACACGCTCGACACGTCGAAGCGCGGCGTCGCCCAGGCACTCACCGACGCGCAGACCGCGATCCGCGAGCACGGCATCGCGTTCGACGCGCCGTTCGGCGACGTCCAGCATTCCGGCGTGCACGGCGACAACGGTCCGTCGATCTTCGGCAGCGAAGGCGGCATCGGCGCGTTCACGGTCGCCGACAGCGACGGCCTGACCGACGCGGGCTACAAGGTCAATTTCGGCAACAGCTACATCCAGGCAGTGACCTGGAACGACGGCAAGGTGCACGCCGAAGGTTTCATCACCTATTCCGAATCGACCGATCCGGCGAATCCGCATTACAAGGATTTCACCGAGCGCTATTCGCAGAAGCAGTGGCTGCACTTCCCGTTCTCGGCCAGCGACGTCAGCAGCGACGCGGTCAGCACCGTGCATCTGAGCGAGTAGACCGTTCGCGCGTGCCGGCGTCGCGTTCAGGCGCCGGCACGACGCCGCCGCACCATAATGGCGGCATGGGCACGAAACTCCGCGAACCGTCCGATGCCGCCGACGCGCACCGCCTGCGCGTGCTGACGCTGAACATCCAGGTCGGCATGCAGACCGCGCATTACGGCCATTACGTGACCAGTGCCTGGCGGCACGTGCTGCCGTCGCCGCGGGTGCGCGCGAACCTCGACCGCATCGCCGAGCTCGCCGCCGGCTTCGATCTGGTCGCGCTGCAGGAAGCCGACGCCGGCAGCCTGCGCACCGCGCAGCTCAATCAGGTCGAATATCTCGCCGGGCGCGCCGGCTTCGCGCACTGGCAGGTCGCGGTCAATCGCAATCTCGGCCCGTTCGCGCAGCACTGCCTCGGCTTTCTGTCGCGCCATCCGCTGCAGGCCGTCCAGCACCACGCGCTGCCCGGCCGCGTGCGCGGCCGCGGCGCACTGGCCGCGACGATCGCGCCGCCCGGCCACGCGCCGCTGCGCGTGATCGTCACGCATCTCGCGCTGAGCCGCGCATCGCGGCGCCGCCAGCTCGATCACCTCGCGCGCATCGCGCCGGCCGGCGTCGAACTGCTGATGCTCGGCGACCTGAACTGCGAAGCCGACGAACTGCTGCAGCACACGCTGCTGCGCGAGCGCGCGTTGCGGCCGGTCGACGGCGCGCCGACGTTTCCGAGTTGGAAGCCGCAGCGCCGCCTCGATCACATCCTCGCCACGCCGGGCCTCGACGTCTCGCGCTGCCACGTCGTGCCGACGCCGCTGTCCGACCATCTGGCGGTCGCCGCCGAGCTGGGCCTGCCGCGCGCATGAGCGCCGCGCTCGCGTCCGCGCGGGAGCTGCTCGCCGCGATCGACGGCTGGGCGCTGTTGCTCACGCTGTGGCCGCTGGTCGCGCTGTGCACGGCCGGACACGCGCTGCTGAGCAAGCGCGACGCGCGCGCGGCCTGGGGCTGGATCGCGGTCTGCTGGCTGTTTCCGTTCGCCGGTCCGGCGCTGTACGCGGTGTTCGGCATCAATCGTCTGCGCACGCGCGCGCAGCGCTTCGCGATCGACCGCAGCGGTCATCACATCGGTCCCGCGCACGCCGCCGACGTCCGCAACACTTCGCCGCTGCATTCGGTGCTGCCCGGCTGGCTCGACGAAGTCGCGCGCACCGCCGACGTGCTGACGCGCCGGCCGCTGCTCGGCGGCAACGCCGTCATGCCGCTGCACAGCGGCGAGCAGGCGTATCCGCGCATGCTCGCGGCGATCAATGCGGCGCGCGAATCCGTCTGGCTGGCGACCTACATCTTCGACAACGATGCCGTCGGCCGCGAATTTGTCGCCGCCCTCGCGCGCGCAAAGATGCGCGGCGTGCAGGTCAAGGTACTGATCGACGACGCCGGCGAGCGCTATTCGTGGCCGCGGATCGGCCGGCGCCTGAAGGCGGCGGGCATCGCCTTCGCACGTTTCAATCCGCTGCGGCTGTGGCCGCCGTCGCTGCACCTGAACCTGCGCAATCACCGCAAGCTGCTGCTCGTCGACGGTGACATCGGCTTCACCGGCGGCATGAACATCGGCGCGCGGCATCTCGCCGACGATCCGCATAACCGCCGGCCGACCATCGACCTGCATTTCGAACTGCGCGGCGCGATCGTGCGGCAGATGGCCGAGGTGTTCGCCGACGACTGGGCGTTCGCGACGCGCGAGAAGATCGCCGCGCCCGAGCCGCGTGCGAGCACCGCCGGCAGCGCGATCTGCCGGACCATCACCGACGGCCCGAACGAGGATTTCGAGCAGCTGAATTTCGTCCTGCATGCGGCGATCGCCGCGGCGCGCCACGAGATCGTCATCATGACGCCGTATTTCCTGCCGTCCGCCGAACTGATCGCCGCGCTGCAGGGCGCGGCGCTGCGCGGCGTGCGCACCGTCGTGCTGCTGCCGAAGCGCAACAATCTTCCGTATGTCGGCTGGGCCGCGCAGCATCAGCTCGCGTTGCTGCTGGAGCGCGGCGTGCGGATCCGTTTCCAGTCCGGCGCGTTCTGCCACAGCAAGCTGTTCGTCGTCGACGGTGCGTACGCGCTGATCGGCAGCGCGAACTGGGACCCGCGCAGCCTGCTGCTGAACTTCGAGCTCGACGTCGAGATCTACGATCGCCCCACCGCGCAGGCGCTCGCCGCGCATTTCGCCGCCGCCTGGCAGAACGCCGAGGAATTATTATTGCGCGACGCGCAGCACCCGCCGTTCTGGCGGCGCCTGCGCAACGCCGTGTTCTGGCTGTTCTCACCCTATCTCTGAATCGATGCGCATTCCGTTTCTCGACGGCTTTCTCGCCGCGATGCTGCTCGCGATCGGCGTCGCGCTGCTGGCGCCGCAACTCGGCGCCAGCGGCGGCGCCCTGCATCTCGACTGGCTCACGCACGTCGGCGTCGCGCTGGTGTTCCTGCTCAGCGGCGCCGGGCTGTCGACCGAAAAACTCAAGGCCGGTGCCGCGAACTGGCGCCTGCATCTGTTCGTGCAGTTGTCCACGTTCGCGGTCTTTCCGTTGCTCGGCCTGCTGATCGACGCCGGCGTCGGGCACTGGCTGCCGCGCGAGTTGCGCGTCGGCTTCTTCTATCTGTGCGCGCTGCCGTCGACGGTCTCGTCGTCAATCGCGATGACCTCGCTGGCACGCGGCAACATCGCCGGCGCGGTCTTCAACGCGACGCTGTCGAGCCTGATCGGCATGGTGCTGACGCCGCTGTACGTCAGCCTGTTCCTCAGCGCCGCGCATCACGGCGCACCGCTCGCCGATCAATTCATCAAGATCGGCGAACAGCTGCTGCTGCCGTTCGTCATCGGCCAGTTCCTGCGCCATTGGATCGGCGACTGGATCGCACGCAACAAACCGCGCGTCGGCCTCGTCGATCGCGCCGTGATCGTACTGATCGTCTTCAACTCGTTCTGCGACGCGACCGCGGCCGGCGTCTGGGTCCGTTACGGCGCCGGCCCGCTGCTGGTGACGGCACTATTGACCGGCGTGCTACTCGCGGTCGTCCTGAGCCTGACGCATTTCGTCGCGACGCGTCTGCGCTTCGCCGTCGATGACGAAATCGCCGCGGTGTTCTGCGGCTCGAAGAAAAGCCTCGCGGCCGGCGCGCCGATGGCGGCGCTGATCTTCGGCAGCGGCGGCGCGCTCGGCCTGATCATGCTGCCGATCATGATCTATCACCAGCTGCAGCTGATCGTCTGCTCGGTGATCGCGCGACGTTACGCGGCACGGCCAGGCGCCGCG
>DASSVA010000263.1:0-12370 GCA_035706385.1 Solimonas sp.
GCGATTTCGATCACGCGGTCGTACTTGGCGCGCAGCTGCGCGTCGGCCAGCGTCAACGGCGCCGCATCGCGCCCTTGCGGCAGACCGGTCGCCGGATCGATCGGCAGATACATCGCGCCATTGCTCTGGTTCGAGTTGTGCGGGATCGTCATCGTCTGGCAGCCCTGCGCGGCATCGCAGTTCTGTTCCAGATAGTCGTAGATGCGCCAGTCGTCGTTGGCGTTGCTCGACGTTTCCTTGCCGGTCGCCAGCGCGATCAGGTCTTCCGGCGTCGCCGCGTGCGCGACGTCGCGCGGCAGGTTCGTGCCGGTGAAATAGACGTCGCGGTGAATCATCTGGCTGTGCTTCTGCGAGGTCCACTCATAACCCGGGAACGTCGAGAAGCTGCACGGCACGTTCTCCTCGTCGGCGATGTTCAGCTCGTCCTGCCACGGAATCGAGGTGACGATCGGCAGCGGCGCGAACGCCGCGGTCAGCACCGTGAACGCCGCCGGCTGATCGCCGTTGACGATGGTCGTGATGTTGTTGCGCAGATAGGTGCCGACGACGTTGCAGGCCGGATTGGTGCCGATCGGCAGGCTGCCGTCGACCTGGCACAGCAGGCGCCAGTCGCCGAGAAAATCCGAGTGGTCGGTGACGGCGGCGAAATCGAGCGGCCGGTCGAGCTGGATCGTGCGGCCCGGCGTGTACGGATCGGTCTCGCCGGCCGGCAGGCTTTCCGGCTCGCCCTTGGCGAAGCGGTACGCCTCGCGCGGGCCGTTGAGGCCGTTGAAGAAATACGCGTCGACCGAATACAGCGTGTGCACGTGCATGTCGCCGAAGTACGCGTTCTTGTGCGTCGCGCGCGCGTCGTCGCAGGTCACGTCGGCGGTGAACGGCGTGCCGGCCGGCGACGTGTCGCCGCCGTCGCCCGTGTCGGGCGCCTGGCTGGTGCCGCAGCCGCCGAGCAGCAGCAGACCGGCGATGGCGGCGCGGAACAGGATCTTGTCGGTCACGGGATGTCCTCGTCTTGCATGGGCGCCGGCTGCGGCAACGGCGGCGCATCGGAAAATTCCTGTCGCAGCTTCACGAGCGCGTCGCGCATCACCTGCTGCTCCTGCTGCCGGCGGTAATCACTGCGCAGCCGCGTGCGCGCCTCGGCCAGCGTCAGCACGCGCGCCGGCTCGACGGCGGTGATGCGCAGGAAATGCAGTCCGAGCGGCGAGCTCAGCGGTCCCTGCCACTGGTTCTGCGGCAGACCGGCGACGGCCTTGGCGACCGCGTAACCGAAATCGGCTTCGATCTGCACCGCGTTGACGCGATCGAGATGCCGGCCGCGCGGAAACGGATCGCCGAGCTGCGCGAACTGCGCCGGCGCGGCGCGCAGGCGCGCGGCGACATCGGCGGCGGCGGCCTGCAGCCCGGTACCGTGCCGGCCACGACTGAGATAGACCTGATCGAAGCTGTAGCGCGCCGGCGCCTGATAGCGATCGCCGTGCGCGTTCAGATAGGCGGCGAGCGTCGCGTCGTCGGGCTCCGCGACCGGCTGCTCCTGCAGCAGGGTGTCGCGCATGCGCCGCACGAGCTGACGGCGCACGATCAGATCGTCGAGCGCGTAGCCGCGCCGCAATGCTTCGAGGAACAGCAGATCGGCATCGCTCATCGCGGTCGCCGGCGCGGCTGCCGGCGTGCGGCGCCAGAAGCCGTCGACGCCGTGCCGGCCGCACCAGTACGCCAGCGCGAGCGCCACCGCCGCGACGACGATCGCCAGAAACGTTTTGGCCGGCCCGCGCATTGCTCCTCCCGAGGCCCTGTGATCGGACTTGCCGCTATTAAAAAACTTTGGTTTACACTGTGTCAACATTTTGTCCTGCCAGCCGCTGTCGCGCGGCTGCCGGAGCATCACATTCACAAGGGGGAAGACCGATGAAATTCCTGAAGCTACTGATTGCGGCGATCGTCGCGGTCGGCGTCGTCGCCGCGATCGCCGTCAACATCCCGGCCGTGCAGGACCGCCTGATCGGCCGCGTGATCCGCGCCAACATCGACAACCATGCGCGCGTCGACAAGCTGTTCGCCGACGACGCGCTGCGTCTGGTGGTCTGCGGAAGTTCTTCGCCGCTGCCGTCGCCGGATCGCGCGCGGCCGTGTCTGGCGGTGATCGCCGGCGGGCATTTCTACGTCGTCGATACCGGCTCCGGATCGTGGAATACGATGGCGCTGCTGCGCATGCCCGGCGAACGAATCGGCGCGGTGTTCTTCACGCACTATCATTCCGACCACATCGGCGATCTCGGCGAACTCAACATGCAGACCTGGGTCGCCGGCCGGACGATGCCGTTGCCGGTCTACGGCCCCGAAGGCGTCGAGCGTGTCGTCGCCGGCTTCCAGGAAGCCTACGCACTCGACGCCGGCTACCGCACCGCGCATCACGGTGCCGACTTCCTGCCGCCGGCGCTCGGTGCGATGCAGCCGCGCGTGCTCACCGCGCCGGACGACGGCAAGCCGGCGCCGGCCTTCGAGGACGGTGCGCTGAAAGTCAGCGTGTTCGCGGTCGACCATTCGCCGATCCATCCGGCTGTCGGCTACCGTTTCGATTACAAGGGACGCTCGCTGGTCATCAGCGGCGATACCGTGAAGACGCAATCGGTGATCGACGCGGCGCGCGGTGCCGACCTGCTCGCGCACGAGGCGCAGAACAACGACCTGGTCAAACGCATGCACGACATCGCCGAACAACTCGGCCGCACGCGTTACGCGAAGATCTTCCACGACATTCCGAGCTATCACACGACGCCGGTCGAAGCCGCCGAGGTCGCCAATGCCGCCGGCGTGCCGCTGCTGCTGATGTACCACCTGACGCCGCCGCCGCCGAACTCGATCGCCGAGCGCGTGTTCCTGCGCGGCGTCGCGAAGATTCGCGATCACGGCGTGGTGCTGGCGCGCGACGGCATGCTGATCGAACTGCCGCTGGCCGGCGGCGACGCGCGCGTCAGCCAGCTGCGCTGAGAACGGTCCGCGAAAAAACGGAAAAGGCCGGCATCATGCCGGCCTTTTTCATGGCAACGATCGGAACGTTCACTCGAACGGATTGCGCAGCACCATCGTGTGATCGCGGTCCGGACCGGTCGAGACGATCGCGATCTCGGTCTCGGTGATTTCGGCGATGCGCTGCAGATAGGCGCGCGCCTTCTGCGGCAGATCGTCGTAGCGCGTGACGCCGTAGGTGTTGGCCTTCCAGCCGGGGAATTCCTCGTAGATCGCTTCGACCCTGGCGAAACCTTCGGCACCGATCGGCGGTACTTCGACCGGCTGGCCGTTGACCTTGTAGCCGGTGCAGATGCGGATCACGTCGAGATCGTCGAGCACGTCGAGCTTGGTCACGCACAGGCCGGTGACGCTGTTGTTGAAGATCGAGCGGCGCGCGGCGACCGCGTCGAACCAGCCGCAGCGGCGCGGGCGCTTGGTGACGGTGCCGTATTCGGCGCCCTTGTCGCGGATGTGCTGGCCGATCTGGTCGCCGAGTTCGGTCGGGAACGGACCGGAACCGACGCGCGTCGCATACGCCTTGACGATGCCGAGCACGTAGTCGAGTTCGCGCGGACCGACGCCGGTGCCGGTCGCCGCGCCGCCCGAGGTCGTGTTCGACGAGGTCACGTACGGATAGGTGCCGTGGTCGACGTCGAGCAGCGCGCCCTGCGCGCCTTCGAACAGCACGTTGTCGCCACGCTTGAGGTGCAGGCGTAGCCGTTCGGTGACGTCGGCGACCATCGGCTTGATGACGTCGGCGTAACCGAGCAGCGCGTCGAGCGTCTGCTGGAAATCGACCGGCTCTTCCTTGTAGAAGTTCTGCAGCACGAAGTTGTGATACGCGAGCAGCTCGCCGAGCTTGGCGGCCAGCAGTTCGCGCGAGAACAGATCGCCGACGCGCACCGCGCGCCGCGCGACCTTGTCTTCATATGCCGGGCCGATGCCCTTGCCGGTCGTGCCGATCTTGTTCTCGCCGCGCGCCAGCTCGCGCGCCTGATCAAGCCGCGCGTGGATCGGCAGCACCAGCGGCGCCGCTTCGGAAATGAACAGGCGCTCGCGCACCGAAGCGCCGGTCGCCTCGACCTTCTCGATCTCCTTGATCAGGTCGGGCAGCGACAGCACCACGCCGTTGCCGATCAGGCACGCGACGCCGGGCCGCATGATGCCCGACGGAATCAGGTTCAGCGCGGTCTTGACGCCGTTGATGACGAGCGTGTGGCCAGCGTTGTGGCCGCCCTGGAAACGCACGACCGCCTGCACGCGATCGGTCAGCAGGTCGACGACCTTGCCTTTTCCTTCATCGCCCCATTGGGCACCGATGATGACGACGGTCTTACCCATGCCTCGGCTCCTGGCGCCCAATGGGGCAAAAGCCCCGTTGTCTGATGCTCGCGTCGAGACGCGAGCGGGGGGCACCGATGATGACAACTGTCTTACCCATAAATATCTTCCATAAGTTCAGAGTCCGTCATTGCGACCGCGAGCAAAGCGAGTGGGAAGCAATCCAGTCGTACGGTTCGGTTGGACGACGTTGCTGGATTGCTTCGCCGCTACGCTTCTCGCAATGACGAACTCATGTTGAATCTGGAACACTATGCGCCGAGGCGCAGCAATTCGTTGAGATCGGCGGAAAAGCCGGTCGCCGGCCGCGCCGCGCCGAAATCGTGGCCGACGCCGTCGTAGCGGCCGCCGCGCGCGATCTCGCGGCCGTGGCCGGGCACGAACGCCGCGAACACGATGCCGGTGTGATAGCGGTAGCCGCGCAGCTCGGCGAGGTCGAGATGGATCGGCAGCTTCGGCATTTCCGCGCGCAGCTCGGCGACGATCTTCGCCAGCAGCTTGAGCGCGGCGGCGATCTCGTCGCCCGCGCCTTTCAGCACCTCGCGCGCGCGTTCCAGCACGTCGATGCCGCCGTTGAGATCGAGCAGATCGGCGATCGCCTTCGCGGCGCGCGGCTTGAGCCCGCGCGCCTGCACGAATTCGCGCAGGTCCGGATGCGACTTGCGCTGCACGATGTCGAACAGCGCCGCTTCGTCGTCGGCGTTCAGGCCGAGCTTGCCGATCGTCGCGCGGTAGATGCCGACGTGACCGAGATCGAGATGCACGGATTTCACGCCCGAAAGCTTCAGCGTCTTGAGCATGACGCGCAGGATTTCCAGATCGGCGGCGATGCCCGCTTCGCCGAAAATCTCGCAACCGACCTGGCGCGGCGAGCGCGGTCCGCCGAGGCTGCCGGCCTGCGAACGCAGCACGGTGCCGAGATAGCAGAGCCGCACGATCGCCTGATCGCGGTAGTGGCGTGCGGCGATGCGCGCGGCCTGCGGCGTCATGTCGGCGCGCAGGCCGAGCAGGCGGCCGCTGTCCGGATCGGTCAGCTTGAAGATCTGCTGCTCGATATCCTGCGCGGTGCCAGTCAGCAGCGCATCGAGGTGCTCGATCAGCGGCGGGTGCACGAGCTCGTAACCGCTCTTGCGGTAATGGTCGAGCAGCTTGCGGCGCAGATCCTCGATCTGCCACGACACGGGCGGCAGCGCCTCTTCCACACCGGCCGGCAGCATCCACTTCTTCATGCGTACGCGATTTCCCTTACACGAACCCTTACACGAACTGCAGCAGCGCGAGCCCGAGCACCATGCTCGTCAGCCCGATCAGACGCATGTTGCGGTTCTCGAATTGCGCGATCGTGAACAGCGTGCGCCGCCATTGCGACGGCGCCGCGAACGGCAGCAGACCTTCGATCACCATGACCAGCGCCAGCGCGCGCAGCAGTTCATGCCAGTCCGGATTCACGGTGCGCCGTTCTTGAACAGCTTGAAGAACGGACTGTCGGACTGCAGCACCATGACATCGCCCTGCGCGCCCATCGTGTCGCGATAGACGTTCAGCGTGCGGTAGAAATGGTAGAACTCGGGATCGCGGCCATAGGCATTGGCGTAGATGTCGGTGGCCTTGGCGTCGCCCTCGCCCTTGAGCTGCTCGGCGGTCTTGTACGCCTCGGCGAGCGTGACCTGCGCCTCGCGATCGGCGGCGGCGCGAATCTTCTCGCCTTCCTCGGCGCCGCGTGCGCGCAGGTCGGCGGCGACGCGCGCGCGTTCCGCACGCATGCGATCGTAGACCGAATCGCTGACCGTCTTCGGCAGGTTGATCGACTTGATGCGGATGTCGACGATGCTGATGCCAAGCTCCTCGACCTTGCCGGCGAGCGACTGGCGCAGCGCGTCCATGATGTCGTTGCGCTCGTCGGAAACCGCCTGCTGGATCGTCCGCGAACCGAACTCGTCGCGCAGGCCGCGGTTGACGATGCCGGCGAGGCGATCCATCGCGACCAGCTCCTGACCGGTCGTCGCGCGGTAATAAGTTGCCGCGTCGGCGATCCGCCACTTCACGTAGTAATCGACCTCGACGTTCTTCTTCTCGACCGTCAGGAAGTTCTCGGTCTGGTTGTCGAGCGTCAGCACGCGGCCGTCGAAAGTCCTCACGGTCTGCACGATCGGCATTTTCACGTGCAGGCCGGGCTTGAAGTTCGCTTCGGTCAGCTGGCCGAAGCGGAACAGGATGGCCCGCTCGCGCTGGTCGACGACGAAGAAGCTGTTGACGAGCGCCCAGGCCAGCACCAGGACGACGCCGATCGAAACGAGCGTACTGTTTTTCATGGGCGGCTCCGGTCGCGCGAACGCAGGCTGTCGTCGGATGAACCACTGCTGCCGGCGTGCGGCGTCGCGCCCGGCGCGGTGACGTAGTCGGGATCGCCGCCATCGCTCTTGCGCGGCGCGTTCTTGAGCATCTGGTCGAGCGGCAGGTACAGCATCGGATTGCTCTTGTCGGCATCGATCAGGATCTTGCTCGAATCGCCGAGCACGCTCTGCATCATGTCGAGATAGAGGCGTTCCTTGGTGACTTTCGGCGACTTGCGGTATTCGGCGAGCAGCTGGTCGAAACGCGCCGCGTCGCCTTCGGCCTTGGCGACGACCTGGTCGCGGTAACCGGTCGCCTCGGCGATCTGTCGCGCGGCGGCGCCGCGCGCGCGCGGCAGGCGGTCGTTCGCGTACGCCTCGGCCTCGTTCTTCAGTCGCGCCTGGTCCTCGCGCGCCTTGATCGCATCGGCGAACGACGCCTGCACCGGTTCCGGCGGCTGCGCCTGCTGCAGGTTGACCTCGGTCACGGCGAGACCGGTCTTGTACTGATCGAGCAGATCCTGCAGCACGCGCTTGGTTTCGTCGGCGACTTCCTCGCGGCCGTCGGTCAGGATGAAATCCATCTTGCTCTGGCCGACGACCTGGCGCACCGCGGCCTTGGTCGCCTGCTTCAACGTCAGATCGGGCTCGGTGATCTGGAACACGTAATCTTCGACGTTCGAGACGCGATACTGCACCGACAGTTCGACGTCGACGATGTTCTCGTCCTGCGTCAGCATCGTCGCTTCCTCGCGCACCGAGCGCACGCCGGTGACGTTGACGATCTCGACGTCCTCGACCGGCCACGGCAGGTGCCAGTTCAGGCCCGGCGAGGTCGTGCCGACATGCTGGCCGAAGCGCAGCACCACGGCGCGCTCCTGCTCGTCGACAACGTAGATGCCGGACGCCAGCCACAGCACGACGATCAGCAGCACGCCGACGCCGAACAGGCCGGACGGCAGGCGCTTCGGCGCGCCGCCGCCGCCCTTGCCGCCGAAACGTTCCTTGAAGCGCTTGAGCACTTCGTCGAGCTGCGGCGGCTTGTTGTCACCGCGCTTGGGTCCCTGATTCCATGGGTCGCGGCCGGGGCCGGGCTCATTCCAAGCCATTGAAGACTCCTCAATCCTGGTAGTCGTGCTTAACGCCCGCGCTGCCGTGCGGGCAAAACGAGAAGGCGTCCCGGCGCCGGACGGGCCGGCGGTTGGCGATGCTGATGCAGTCTCCAGCGAGACGCGAATTTTAGGGATGTTGGCAAGCCCTGAACAGGCCCGGGACGCGACGCGGCGGCGTTCAGAGCTTCTTTCAAAGATTCTCCGCCCATTCCTCGACAGGGTGCGGCGACGGCGGCGGCGCCACGCCGGCCGCTGCGCACAGCCCGCGCAGCCGCGCGTACGGCATCGCCACGCGCAGATGGAAATGGCCGTGCTCGTCGATCGTCTCCGAACGCACGGCATGATGCGTGAACAGCTGCGCGCGCAGCCGCGCCGCCGACGGCGGCAGGTTCAGTTCCTGGATTTCGAGACGCGGCAACAGCCGTTCGGCGATCGCCTCGCGCAGCAGATCGAGCCCCAGCCCTTCGCGCGCCGACACGTAGACGCGCGACGGTACGCCGGATTCGTCGCGCTCGATGCGCGGCTGCTCGTTTTCGCGCAGGTCGATCTTGTTGAACACCTGCAGGCACGGCACGTCGTCGGCACCGATCTCGGCGAGCACTTCGTCGACCTGGCGGATGCGGCTCATCCGTTCCGCGTCGGCCGAATCGACGACGTGCAGCAGCAGCTCGGCGTCACGCGCCTCTTCGAGCGTCGCGCGAAACGCCGCGACCAGATCGTGCGGCAGATCGCGGATGAAGCCGACCGTGTCGGCGAGCAGCACGGTGTCGCCGCTGGCCAGCGGCAGCTTGCGGACCGTCGTGTCGAGCGTCGCGAACAGCTGGCTCGACGCGAACGTCGCGTCGCCGGTCATCGCATTGAACAGCGTCGACTTGCCGGCATTGGTGTAGCCGACGATCGACGCGGTCGGCACATTGTTGCGAATGCGCGCGGCGCGATTCTGCGCACGCCGGCCGCGCACCGTTTCCAGATGGCGCTTGAGCGTGGCGATGCGGCCGCGGATCAGGCGGCGGTCCATTTCCAGCTGCGTTTCGCCGGGACCGCGCAAACCGATGCCGCCGCCGCGCTGGCGTTCGAGATGCGTCCAGCCGCGGATCAGGCGCGTCGCGATGTGCTGCAGCTGCGCGAGTTCGACCTGCAGCTTGCCTTCATGCGAGCGCGCGCGCGTCGCAAAGATGTCGAGGATCAGGCCGGCGCGGTCGAGCACGCGCGCCTTCACGAGCTTTTCGAGATTGCGTTCCTGGCTCGGCGACAGCGCGTGGTTGAAGATCACCAGTTCGGCGCCGCCGGCGGCGACCGCGTCGGCGATCTCCTGCGCCTTGCCGGAGCCGACGAACAATCCGGGATCGGGATCGCGGCGCGCGCCGCCGATCGTCGCGACGATCTCGGCGCCCGCGGAACGCGCGAGCTCGATGAATTCCTGGCGATCCGATTCGAAATCGGCACCCGGAAATTCGAGATGGACCAGCAGGGCCTTCTGGCCCGCCTTCGGCCGCTCAAACATGCGTCAGAACGGCCGCGCGACCGGCGGCACCCGCGTGATCAGGTCGACGCCGACTCCGGCGCGGCGTCAGCTTCGCCATCGCCTTCGTAGATACGGACGGCGCGCGCCGGCACGACGGTCGAGATCGCGTGCTTGTAGACCATCTGGCTGACGCTGTTGCGGAGCAGGACGACGAACGAATCGAACGATTCGATCTGGCCTTGGAGTTTGATGCCATTGACGAGATAGATGGAAACCGGGATGCGTTCTTTGCGCAGGGCATTGAGAAACGGTTCTTGTAGCGTATGACCTTTCGACATCGGATTTTCCCTATTGTGTACCCGTGCTTACGTGGCCCGAGCGGTGTTATCGCGTTGAAGTCTAGCACTGCTTATTGCGATTCGCTGTTGTCGGCGGCGCGAAAATGCGCTATGGCCGCGTCGAGCAGATCATCTTGGGCCGGATCGAGCCAATTCAAGTCCGGTTCCGAGCGCAGCCAGGTCAACTGGCGTTTCGCGAACTGCCGGGTCGCGGCGATGCCGCGTTCGACCGCCTCGTCCAGCCCGCACTCGCCGTCGAGATGCGCCCACAGCTGGCGATAGCCGACCGCGCGGATCGCCGGTAGGTCCGGATGCAGGTCGCCGCGCGCGTGCAGCCGCCGCACTTCGTCGAGAAAGCCGTCCGCCATCATCGCGTGGAAGCGCGTTGCGATCCGCGCATGCAGCACGCTGCGCGCCGGCGGATTCAGCGCCAGCTTGCACCAACGCTCACCGCCCTCGCCCGCGGCACCGCGCGCCGCGTGGAACGCGCCGACCGGCCGGCCGGTGGTCTCGACGATCTCCAGCGCGCGCTGGACGCGTTGCTGGTCGTTCGGATGCAAGCGCGCGGCGCTGTCCGGATCGAGTCGCGCGAGCCGTGCGTGCAGCGCCGGCCAGCCGTGCGCGGTCGCCTCGGCTTCGAGCCGCGCACGCAGCGCCGGATCGGCCGACGGCAGTTCGCTGAGGCCGCGCGTCAGCGCGCGGAAATACAGCATCGTGCCGCCGGCCAGCAGCGGCACCCGGCCGCGCGCGCGAATCTCGCCGATCAGCCGTCGCGCGTCGGTGGCGAAGCGCGCCGCCGAATACGGCTCGGCCGGATCGACGATGTCGATCAGATGGTGCGGTACGCGCGCGCGCATTTGCGCGTCGGGCTTCGCGGAGCCGATGTCGAGGCCGCGATAGACCAGCGCCGAATCGACCGAGACGATTTCGACCGGCAGCCGTTCGGCGAGCGCCAGCGCGAGCGCCGTCTTGCCGGACGCGGTCGGGCCCATCAGCAGGATGGCGGGTGGATGCGAAACGGAATTCATGAACGGATTATCGCCCGGGCGCATCGAAGCGCTTGCGAGCGGCGCTCGCCGCCTCGGTGGCCGTCCTTGGCGCAGCTTCAACTCCCGATCGAGCCCCGGCCCGGGCGTCCTGCCCGGGCGCGCTGAACCGCTTGCGGGCAGTGCCCGCAAAGCAGCGGTTCAGCGCCCACGCAAGAACAGACGATCCAGCTCCGCCATCGTGATCTGCATCCACGTCGGCCGGCCGTGGTTGCACTGACCGGCGAGATCGGTGCGTTCCATGTCGCGCAACAGGCCGTCCATCTCGGCGAGCGTCAGCCGGCGATGCGCCTTGATCGCCGACTTGCAGGCGACGTCGGCGAGCACGCGATGTTGCGCGTCGAGCGCTTCGCCGAAATGGCTGACGCTTTCGCGGCGCGTTTCATCGTTGACGAGTTCGCGCAACAACGCGCCGGCATCGCCGCGCGCAAGCAGCGGCGGCACCGCGCGGACGAGAATGCTCGACGGGCCGCTGCGATCGAACTCGAAGCCGTAGCGCCGCAGGGTTTCGTGCTGCGCATCGAGCGCGTCGGCTTCGTCTTCGGCGAGCGACAGCACCTCCGGCACGAGCAGCGCCTGCGCCGGAACGCCGCCGTCGGCGAGCTGCCGCTTGAGTTTTTCGTACAGCACGCGCTCGTGGCCGGCATGCGCGTCGACCAGCACCAGGCCGTGATCGTTCTGCGCGAGCACGTAGATGCCGTGCACCTGCGCAAGCGGCGTGCCGAGCGGTCGCGCGTCCGATGCCGGCGCGGCCGGCGCATCGGCATCCGTTTGCACTGACGGCGGCGTCCACGCCGCGGACGCGTAACCCGGCACCGCCGGCTCGCGCAGATCGAGCCGCGCCGACTGGCGCCAGACCGAAACGGCTGCGCCCCCGGGCGCGACATAGCCCGGCATCACCGCCGGCATCGGTTCGGCCGCGAGCTGGATGTGATGATGCTGCGCCGGCTCCGGCCGCAGGCGGCGCAACAGCTGGTGCACGGCACCGAACAGCAGATCGTGCACGCGCGTCGCGTCGCGGAAACGCACCTCGGTCTTCTGCGGGTGGACGTTGACGTCGACCGACGCCGGATCGAGTTCGAGGTAGACGACGTAGGCCGGATGATGCGTCGAGTGCATGACGTCGACGAACGCGCGCTTCAATGCGAATGCGAGCAGGCGGTCGCGCACGAGCCGGCCGTTGACGTAGACGTACTGCAGGTCGGCCGACGCGCGCGCGAAGCTCGGCAGACCGATCCAGCCGGACAACCGCATGCCGAGCCGGCTCTCGTCGATCGCCGTCGACTGCGAAACGAACTCCGCGCCGCAGATCTGCCGCAGCCGCGCCAGACGGCCTTCGTCGCCGGCCGCCGGCGCCAGATCGAGCACGTTGCGGCGATTGTGGCGCAGCACGAAACCGACGTCGAAACGCGACAGCGCGACGCGCGCGACCGCCTGCTGGACCTGGCGGAATTCGGTCGCTTCCGACTTCAGGAACTTGCGGCGCGCCGGCGTGTTGAAGAACAGATCGCGCACTTCGATCGTCGTGCCGAACGGTTGCGCGGCCGGCCGCGGCGCGGCATCGTCGATCTGCCCCGCGCCACCGAGCTCCCAGCCGTGTTCGGCGTCGGCCATGCGGCAAGTCAGCTTGAGGCGCGAGACCGACAGGATGCTCGGCAGCGCCTCGCCGCGAAATCCGAGCGTGGCGACGCGTTCGAGATCGTCGAAGCTGCCGATCTTGCTGGTC
>DASSVA010000264.1:0-2566 GCA_035706385.1 Solimonas sp.
GTCGCGCGGCGCAGCGCCGGCGGCAGCGAGAACACCACGTGTTCCTCGCGGCCGGCCAGTTCCTGCACTTCGAGACCGCCGTGCTGCTTGAGTTTGGCGATCACTTCCCTGACCAGCACTTCGGGCGCGGAGGCGCCGGCGGTGACGCCGACGCGCTTGCGACCCTCCAGCCATTCGGGCTGGATGTCCTGCGCGCCGTCGATCAGATGCGCCGGCGTGCCGCGGCTTTGCGCGAGTTCACGCAGGCGGTTGGAATTCGAACTGTTGCGCGAGCCGACGACCAGCAACACGTCGCAACGCGACGCGAGAGCCTTGACGGCGTCCTGGCGATTCTGCGTCGCATAGCAGATGTCGTCCTTGCGCGGGCCGTGCACCTGCGGGAATCGCGCGCGCAGCGCGTCGATCACCTTCGACGTATCGTCCATCGACAGCGTCGTCTGCGTGACGAAGGCGATGCGCTCCGGCTCGCGGATCGGCAGATGCGCAACATCGTCCGGCGTCTCGACGAGATGAATGGCGCCGCCGTACGACGCGTCGAACTGCCCCATCGTGCCTTCGACTTCCGGGTGCCCGGCGTGGCCGATCAGCACGACCTCGCGGCCTTCGCGCGAATAGCGCTTGACCTCGATGTGGACCTTGGTGACGAGCGGACAGGTCGCGTCGAACACCGTCAGCTTGCGGCGCTCGGCCGCCTCGCGCACCGCCTGCGAAACACCGTGCGCGGAGAAGATGCAGGTCGCACCCTCCGGCACCTCGTCGACCTCGTCGACGAACACCGCGCCCTTGGCGCGCAGGTTCTCGACGACGAAGCGGTTGTGCACGACCTCATGGCGCACGTAAATCGGCGCGCCGAGCACTTCCAGCGCGCGTTCGACGATCTCGATCGCGCGATCGACGCCGGCACAGAAGCCGCGCGGATTGGCGAGCAGGATGTCCATCAGCCCGCCGCCCGCGCCGAACGGTTGCGCACGGTATCGATCAGCATGTCGAGAATCAGCAGCGCCGCGCCGCAGGTGATCGCCGAATCGGCGACGTTGAATGCCGCGAAGTGCCAGTTGCCGACGTAGAAATCGATGAAGTCGACGACGTAACCGCGCGTGACGCGATCGACGACGTTGCCGAGCGCGCCGCCCATGATCAGCGACAGCGCGACCGCGACCAGATGCTGATCGCGCGGATGGCGACGCAGCCACAGCAGGATGCCGATGCTGACACCGACGCCGAGCAGCACGAACAGCACCGGCGAGGCGTCGGACATCATCGAAAACGCCGCGCCGGTGTTCTTCATGTAGACGATGTTGAGGTGCGGCACGACCGGCACGATGTCGTACCAGTTGAGATTGCGCACGATCAGCTGCTTGGCGATCTGGTCGACGAGGATCACCGCCGCCGTCAGCCACAGCCAGTAGACGTTCTTGTATTGAAAAGACATCGCTTACCCTGAAACTTCAGCTATTCAAACCGTTCATGCCAACCGGGCCCGTTCATGGCGAGTGCTGCGCATCCCGAACCCGTTCGTGGCGAGTGCCGCGCGTAGCGCGGTGTATCGAGCCACACCGGCCCGTCGATACACCACGCGTTCGGCGTGGCACTCGGGGCGAACGGACATGACGGAGAACTGCTGAATCACAACACTACAGACCGGTCGTCCGCGACCAGAGTACCGCAGTCCAGCCCCAGACGAGATTGCCCGCCCAGATCACCAGCGGCGCCAGCAGGCCGAGTTCGATGCCGAGCCAGCCCTGTCGCGTCTCGAACGGAAACACCCACAGCAGCATGTACAGCGTCGGCGCCAGACTGATGACGACGCCGCGCCAGAACGGACCGCGCGCAACCGGCAGCAGCAGTTGCAAACCCCAGAGGCCACCGACGATCAGCCGCGGGCACAACCAGTACAGCGACAGCACCGGCGCGATCGCGACATGCAGTTTCGCGAGCACGCTGAAATGGCCGGCCGCCCACAGCGCGAGCGCCGATGCGAGCGCGCCGGCCATGCCCGCGATATACGCCAGCGACCACGCGCGCAGCCTCATACGAAGCGCCGCGCCTCGCCGGCGCCGTCGATGTTGCCGATGCAGCGGTCGCACAGCGTCGGATGCGCGGCATGCCGGCCGACGTCGGCGCGCTGATGCCAGCAGCGCTCGCATTTCGGATCGCTCGACGCCGTCGCCATGCTGTAGATCGTCTCGCCGTTGTCGAGCGCGGTTTCGACCGCCTGCGCCGGCTTCTGCGCGAGCGGCCGGACTTCGGCGCCCGAGGTGATGAACCAGAAGCGCAGCTCGCCGCCGAGATCGCCGAGCATCTGCGCGGTCGCGCCATCGGCATACAGTTCGACACAGGCGTTCAGGCCGGAACCGATCTGCCCGGCGACGCGCAGTTCCTCGAGCTGCTTCTTGACCTGCTCGCGCACCGCCTTCAGCACATGCCAGTCGATCGTCGTCGCCGGCACGTCGGGCAATGCGTACCACGGCTGCGCGAACACAGTGATGCGGCGATCGCCCGGCAGCATCCGCCAGATCTCGTCGGCGGTGTACGACAGGATCGGCGCGATCCAGCGCACCATCGC
>DASSVA010000265.1:0-3078 GCA_035706385.1 Solimonas sp.
CGTGCTGCGAGCGCAGCGCGAACACGCGCAGTGATTCGACGACGTGGGGGTCGTTCCAGACACGGCGATCGAGTTCCTGGCTGAGCACGCGCAGTTGCAGTCGCGCGCCGGCGATGAGTTCGAGCGTCGTTTCGAGCGATGCGCCCAGGCCGCTGATCAGCGTCGCTACGCTCGCGGGCGGTTTGGCCGTTTCAGCTAGCAGCGATGCGGTGAGATCGGTCATGCCGCCAGCCTGCGTCTGGCGCGCCGCCTCAGACCGCCTTGGCCTGTTGCAGCGCATTGCCGGTGTAGCTGCCCGGCGTCATCTGCAGCAGGCGCTGTTTTTCCGCATCCGGCAGATCGAGGCCGGACACGAAATCGCGGATCGCGTCGCGGCCGACCTTCTGGCCGCGCGTCAGCCGCTTGAGCTGCTCGTACGGCTCGGGCAGACCATAGCGGCGCATCACCGTCTGGATCGCCTCGCCGAGCACTTCCCAGTTGTGATCGAGATCCTGACCCATCTTCCAGGCGTCGGCTTCGAGCTTGCCGATGCCCTTGAGCGCCGACTGATACGCGATCAGCGCGTGCGCGGCGCCGACGCCGAGATTGCGCAGCACGGTCGAGTCGGTGAGATCGCGCTGCCAGCGCGAGATCGGCAGCTTCTCGGCGAGATGCTGGAGGATCGCGTTGGCGATGCCGAGATTGCCTTCGGCGTTCTCGAAATCGATCGGATTGACCTTGTGCGGCATCGTCGAGCTGCCGACTTCGCCGGCGACCGTGCGCTGCTTGAAATAGCCGACCGAAATGTAGCTCCAGACGTCGCGGCAGAAGTCGACGAGGATCGTGTTGAAGCGCGACAGCGCGTGGAAATATTCGGCGATGTAGTCGTGCGGTTCGATCTGCGTCGTCGCCGGGCTCTGCTCGATGCCGAGCGCGGTGATGAAACCGCGCGCGACGGCCGGCCAGTCGACGTCCGGATAAGCCGCGTAATGCGCGTTCCAGTTGCCGACCGCGCCGTTCATCTTGCCGAGGATCGCGACCGCGGCGAACTGCTCGCGCTGGCGGCGCAGCCGCTGCGCGAACACCGCCATCTCCTTGCCGAGCGTGGTCGGCGATGCCGGCTGGCCGTGCGTGCGCGACAGCATCGGCTGCTCGGCATAGCTGTGCGCGAGGCCGGTGATCGCCTGGATCAGCTTGTCGAGCGCCGGCAGCAGCACCTTGTCGCGCGCATCCTTCAGCATCAGCGCGTGCGACAGGTTGTTGACGTCTTCCGACGTGCACGCGAAGTGGATGAACTCCTTGATGTCCGACAGCTCCGGATGCGGGCTGATCTTTTCCTTCAGGTAATACTCGACGGCCTTGACGTCGTGATTGGTCGTGTCCTCGATCGCCTTGACGCGCTGCGCCTCATCGAGCGTGAAGCCGCTGGCGATCTTTTCGAGTTTTTCCTGCGCCGACGCCGACAGCGCCGGAACTTCGGCGATCCGCGCGTCGGCGGCGAGCGTCTGCAGCCAGCGGATCTCGGCGAGCACGCGATAACGCATCAGGCCGTACTCGCTGAAGATCTCGCGCAGGCGCACGGTCTTCTCGGCGTAGCGGCCGTCGATCGGCGAAATGGCGGACAGGGACGTGAGGTTCATGGGGCAATCGACTCGGGAGGCGGGAGACGGCGCACGGACAGCATCGCCGGTGTAGGCTGGGCGCGCATTTTATCCGACGCGGCCGCCGCGCGACGCCGCGACCCGACAGGAGTACGACAGCATGGCGAAACCGGCCTTCCGTCTCGAACACGACAGCCTCGGCGAACTGAAAGTCCCGGCCGATGCGCTATGGGGCGCGCAGACGCAGCGCGCCGTCGACAATTTTCCGGTCTCCGGCCTGAAGATGCCGCGCGCGTTCATCCGCGCGCTCGGCCTGATCAAGGCGACCGCCGCGCAGGTCAATCGCGAACTCGGGCTGCTCGACGCCGGCCGCAGCGAGGCGATCGCGATCTGCGCGCTCGAAGTCGCCGACGGCCGGCACGATGCGCAATTCCCGATCGACGTGTTCCAGACCGGTTCCGGCACGTCGACCAACATGAACGCCAACGAGGTCATCGCGCACCTGGCGACGCGGCGCCTCCGGAAAACCGTTCATCCGAACGATCACGTCAATTACGGACAAAGCTCGAACGACGTGATCCCGACCGCGATCCACGTCGCCGCCGCCTTGCTCGTCCATGCCGAGCTGAAACCGGCGCTGAAACTGCTCGCGACGACGATCGAGCGTCGCGCGCGCCAGCTCAAGGGTGTGACCAAGACCGGCCGCACACACTTGATGGACGCGATGCCGGTGCGCTTCGACCAGGAGCTGTCAGGCTGGGCGACGCAGATCCGCCACGGTCTCGAACGGCTCGACGCGACGCAGCCGCGGCTGTTGCAGCTCGCGCTCGGCGGCACCGCGGTCGGCACCGGCATCAATGCCGATCCGCGCTTCGGCAAACGCTTCGCGCGCGCGCTCGCCGCGCGCACCGGCCTGCGTTTCGTCACCGCGACGAATTATTTCGAGGCGCTGTCGGCGCAGGACACCGCGGTCGAGCTGTCCGGCCAGCTGAAGACGATCGCCGTGTCGCTGATGAAGATCGCCAACGATCTGCGCTGGATGAATTCCGGGCCGCTCGCCGGGCTCGGCGAGATCGAGCTGCCGACACTGCAGCCGGGCTCGTCGATCATGCCGGGCAAGGTCAATCCGGTGATTCCGGAAGCGACCGCGCAGGTCGCCGCGCAGGTGATCGGCAACGACGCGACGATCGCGGTCGCCGCGCAGGCCGGCAATTTCCAGCTCAACGTCATGCTGCCGGTGATCGCGCTGAACCTGCTGCAGAGCATCACGCTGGAAGCGAACGTCTCGCGGCTGCTCGCCGAGCGCGCGATCGCCGGCTTTCGCGTGCGCCGCCGGCACATCGAACAGGCGCTCGCGAAAAATCCGATCCTGATCACCGCGCTCAACGCGCGCATCGGCTACGAGAAAGGCGCGGCGATCGCCAAGCAGGCGTACAAGGAAGGCCGGCCGGTGATCGACGTCGCCGCCGAGGCGACCGGGCTTTCGCGTGCCGAGCTG
>DASSVA010000266.1:0-5606 GCA_035706385.1 Solimonas sp.
CTGCCGCCGGCGCTGTACGCCGACAATCTCAAGCAGGTCGGCGTCACCGACCTCGCGCCGGACGAGCTGATCCGCCGTGCGCAGCTGAGCTTCGTCGAGATCCAGAACGAGATGCGCGCGCTGGCGCCTCTGGTCGCCAAACAGAAGGGTTACAAGTCGGACGACTATCGCGACGTCATCCATGCGTTGAAGAAGGACCAGGTCGCCGGCGACGCGATCCTGCCGCTGTATCGCGACACGCTGAAGGCGATCGAGGCGAGCATCCGCCGCGACCACATCGTCACGTTGCCGAATCGCGAAGCGAAGATCCGCCTCGCCAGCGCGGCCGAGTCGGCGCAGATTCCGGCGCCGTTCATGAGTCCGCCACGGCTGATCGGCAACACCGGCGAATACGGCGAGTTCGTGCTGCCGCTGAACGTGCCGGGCAAGGCCGGCCGCGCCGATCTGAAGACCGACGACTTCACGTTCAAGGCCGCGGCGTGGACGCTGACCGCGCACGAAGCGCGTCCCGGTCACGAGCTGCAGTTCGCGGCGATGATCGAGAAAGGTGTGTCGACGGCGCGCGCGGTGTTCTCGTTCAACAGCGTCAACGTCGAAGGCTGGGCGCTGTATGCCGAAGCCGAGATGAAGCCGACGTTCCCGCTCGACGGCCAGCTGATCGGCCTGCAGCTGCGGCTGATGCGCGCGGCGCGCGCGTTCCTCGATCCGATGGTCAACCTCGGCCGCATCACGCCGGACGAGGTCAACGCGTTCCTGCAGAAGGAAGTCTGCCTGTCGCCGGCGATGGCGCAATCGGAAACCGACCGCTACGTGTTTCGTTCGCCGGGTCAGGCGACGGCGTATTTCGTCGGCTATCAGGCGATCATGGGCATTCGCGCCAAGGCCGAACTCGCGCTCGGCGACAAGTTCGACCGCCTGCGCTTCCACGATTTCCTGCTCGCGCAGGGACTGCTGCCGCCGAAGCTGCTGGAGAAGGCGGTGACCGAGCAGTTCATCCCGGCCGAGCTGGCGAAGCACTGACGGCGACCGTTGCCGGCCGCCGAACCGCGGCCGCTCAGTGCGCACCTTCCGGCGCATGCGCGCCTGGCGTGACGCGCTTCGACAGCCAGATGATCGGCACCAGCAGCACCGCGACGCCGGCGAGGAAATAGAAAACGTCGATGAACGCCAGCGCGCCGGCGTGCTGCGCCAGCTGCGCGGCGATCGATGCCTGCGCGAGCGGTTCGCTGCCGAGCGCGCCGCTCAGCGTCTGCACGCTGGACTGGTAGACCGGATCGAGCACGCTGATGCGATCGACGAGGTGGGTCTGCTCGACCTGCGTCGCGCGCGCGATATAGGTCGTCACGACCGAGATGCCGACACCGCCGCCGATGTTGCGCATCAGATTGATGATCGCGCTCGCGCTGCCGATCTCCTCCGGCGGGATGCCGGCATACGCGAGGCTCTGGATCGGCACGAAGATGAACGACACGCCGACCGTCGTGAAAACGCGCAACAGCACGAGGCGCATGTTGGTGATGTCGAGGCTGATCGTCGTCAGCGCGAGCATCGACGCGGCGATGCCGATGAAGCCGATCGTGCACAGGATGCGCGGTTCGACGCGCTGGGAAAGCCGCGCCATCATCGGCATCATCAACACGCTGAGCACGGCTGCCGGCGACATCACCAGGCCGGCGTCGAGCGCCGAGTAGCCGAGCAGCGTCTGCATGAATTCCGGCATCAGCAGCGTCGTGCCGAGCAGCGTGATGCCCATCGCGATGATCATCAGATTGGCGACCGCGAAATTCGGATTCGTGAGCAGGCGCAGGTTGACGATCGGATGCTCGTGGCGGAGCTCGCGGTAGACGAGCACGATCGTCGCGACGGCGAACGTCAGCAGCAGGCCGACGATGAAATCCGAATCGAGCCAGTCTTCCTGCTGGCCCTTGTCGAGCACGATCTGCAGCGCGCCCATGCTGATCGCGATCAGCGCGAAGCCGACGTAGTCGACGCGAAAGCCGCGTTCGCGGCGCCGCTGCTGGACCGCGCGCTGCGCCGGCGAATCGTGCAGCAGCGTGCCGGCCATCGAGATCAGCAGCAGCCCGACCGGCGCGTTGATCAGGAAGATCCAGTGCCAGCTGAAGTTGTCGGTGATCCAGCCGCCGAGTGTCGGGCCGATCGCCGGGCCGGAGACCACCGCCATGCCGTAGATCGCCATCGCCATGCTGCGCTGTGCCGGCGGGAACGTGTCGGCGAGGATCGATTGCGAGACCGGCTGCAAGGCGCCGCCGGCGATGCCCTGCAGCACGCGGAACACGATCAGCGCCGGCAGCGACGTGGCGAGGCCGCACAGCACCGACGCGGCGGTGAACAGCGCCATCGAGATCAGGTAATAGCGCTTGCGGCCGATCGTGTCGGACAGCCAGCCGGTCATCGGCAGGATGATCGCGTTCGACACCAGATACGAGGTCAGGATCCAGGTCGCTTCCTCGCGGCCCGCCGACAGGCTGCCGGCGATGTGCACGAGCGAGACGTTGGCGATCGACGTGTCGAGCACCTCCATGAACGCCGCCATGCCGCAGACGAATGCGATCAGATACGGCGCGCGCACGGTCGCGGGCGCCGCGGCGGATTCGGCAACCGCCATCTCAGCCGGCCTTCTGCGTCAGCTGCGCGCCGCGGTCGTCGTGGATGTCGACACGCGGCACGACCGACATGCCGGGCGCCAGATGCAGGTCGGCCGGCGGGGCGGGGTCGAACACCAGCTTCACCGGCACGCGCTGCACGACCTTGACGAAGTTGCCGCTGGCGTTCTCGGGCGGCAGCAGACTGAACGCCGAGCCGGTGCCGGCCTGCACGCTGTCGACGCGCGCGTGGAACGGATGGCCGGGATAGGCGTCGATCTTCACCGTCACCGGCTGGCCGACGCGCATGTGGCGCAGCTGCGTTTCCTTGAAGTTGGCGACGATCCACGGCGTGTCGCCGACCAGCGCCAGCACCGGGCTGCCGGCCTGCAGCTGCGAGCCGGGCTGCAGGTTCTTGCGCGTGACGCGGCCGTCGCTCGGCGCGACGACCTTGGTGTACGACAGTTGCAGCCGCGCCTGATCAAGCGCGGCCTGCGCCTGCGCGACGGCCGCCTGCGCGGCGGCGAGCTGCGCGCGTTTGGCGCCGAGCTGTTCGGTCGTGGTCTGCGACGCGGTGAGCTGCGCGGCGGCCTGCGCGGCCTGTGCCTGCAGCGCGCGCGCCGTCGTGCGCGCCTGATCGAGCGCCTGCTGCGAAATCTCGTCCTTCGCGTACAGCGATTCGTAACGCTTCGCGTCGGCCTGCGCGCGTTCGGCCTGCGCACGCGCGGCGGCGAGCGCCGCCTGCGATTGCGCGACGGCCGCCGGCGCGCTGGTCTGCGTGATCGTCAGATCGGCCTGCGCCGACTGCGCCTGTGCCTGCGCGGCGGCCAGATTGGCCTCGGCCTGACGGACGTGCGTGACGTAATCGGCCGGATCGAGTTCGAACAGCGCGTCGCCGGCATGCACGGCCTGGTTGTCGTCGACGTGCACGGCGATCACGGTGCCGCCGACGCGCGGCGCGACCATCGTGATGTCGGCCTGGATGAATGCATCGTCGGTCGACTCGTAGCCGCGCGACAGCCACCAGAAAATCACGGCAGCGAGCGCGGCGACGGCCGCGATGCCCATCAGCAGCGGTTTGCGTGACGCGCGCGCGTCGGATCGGTCGTTCATCGTTTCATGCCTGTTCGATTCGGTTTGTGTGCGACGCCTCGCGGCGTCGTTTCTAGAGCTTGAATTGCCGCGCCTGGCCCTGCGCCGCCGCGAGATTGACGCGCGCCTGCTGGTACGCCGCCTGCGCGGCGATCACCTGCGCGCGGGCGCGGGCGAGGCCGGTCTGTGCGCGGATCACGTCGACGTTGTCGGCGACGCCGTTGCTGAAGCGGTCGCGCGCCAGCTCCAGTTCGCGCTCGGCGAGCTCGCGCGCGGCGATCGCGGCGCGGACCTGCTCGCGGGTCGTCGCGGCGGTCGCGATCGCCAGCCGCACGTCCTGCTCGATCTGCTGGCGCAGGTCCTCGAGCTGGATGCGCTGCTGTTCGAGACGGTGCTGCGCCGCGTCTTCCTGCGCCTTGATCGCGCCGCCGGCATACAGCGGCAGATCGATCGTCGCGCCGTAGCGATACGTGTCCTCGTCGTTCGTGCCGGGCGTGTTCGACGACAGCCCGTAATCGGCGACCAGCGACAGCGTCGGCAGGCGCCGGCGTTTCGCCGCCGCCAGTTCGGCATCGGCCTGACGGATCGATGCGTCGATCGCGGCGAGTTCCGGCCGCTGCCGGCCGGCGATCTGCAAGGCGTGCGCGACGTCGAGTTCGGCACCGGCCGGATGGTCGAGCGTGCCGGACAATCGCAGCGGCTGGTCCATCGGCAGTACCGCGAGCCGCTGCAGTTGCAGGCGCGCCTGCGCGATCGCGGTCTCGGCTTCTGATGCCGCGTAACGATCCTGCGCGACCGCGGTCGCGGCGCGCGCAACGTCGACGCCGGACGCGATGCCGGCCTGCCGCTGGTCGCGCGACAGCGTCAGCAGATCGTTGGCGAGGCCGAGATCGGCCTGCGCGCTCGCCAGCATCTCCTCGCTGCCGAGCACCTGGATGTACGCGAGCGCGGCACGGCTGGCGATGGCCTCGCGATTGGCTTCGGCCTGCGCTTCGGCGGCGCGCGCGGCGAACTGCGCGCCGTTCAGTTCGGCGGCGGCCGCGAAATCGACGAGCTTCTGCGACGCCTTGATGCGCGCGTCGAACACCGAATACGGACCGATCAGCGACGGCAGGCCGGGAAACTCGAAACCGAGCGTCGCCGGGTTGGTCGTCTGCCGCAGCTGCGAGGCCGACACGCCGAGCTGCGGCAACAGGCCGGCGCGGCTCGCATCCTGCTGCGCCCGCGCGAGCGCGGCGGACTCGTCGGCGATGCGCTGCGACGGCGCCATCTGCACGGCGCGCGCGATGACGTCGTCGAGACTCAACGCGGCCGGTGGCGCATCGACGGCGAACGCGGCGAACGGCAACAGGATGCCGACGACGACGCCGGCCGCGCGACGCGCCTGCCGCGATCCACGGGAGAGGGGAAGATTTATCATGATTGGTGACAATTAGTACGCTTACGGTCGAGCGAGGCGGTGACCAGGCGCAGCAGCAGCTCCTGCAGCAGCGTGCGTTCGCCTTCGCTGAGCGAATCGAGAAACAGCGTTTCCTGCTGGACGACGCGCGGCAGCATGCGCTCGCGCCAGGCGCGGCCTTTGGCCGTCAGTTCCAGCGCATTGGCGCGACGGTCTTCGGCATGCGGCGTACGGCGCACCATGCCGGTCCGTTCGAGTTCGTCGACGATTTTCATCGTCGTCGTCCGGTCGATGCCGAGAACGCCGGCGATATCGGTCTGCCGCAGGCCGCTGCGATAGTGCAGAAGGCTGATGACCGCGAAGTGACGGACCGAGAAGTCGTTGGCGAACGCCGCGTCGATCTCGGCGACCAGCGCGCGATTGGCCGTGCTCAGCAGAAAGCCGAGATGGCCGCGGAATTCGGGAGGCACCAGCGACGCCAGATCGGGTTTTTCGCTCGACACGGCTCATCA
>DASSVA010000267.1:0-5971 GCA_035706385.1 Solimonas sp.
TTCGACATGATCAGAACACCTGTCGCGCGGTGGAGACGATCGCATCGACGCCGCCGACCGCCTGCTGGTATGCCGCTTCGTCGCCGCCGAGGAATTCGGCCTGGTATTTCGCCCAGCCGCCGTCCTCGTCGGCCGCCGCGCAATAGCGCTTCAGATGCGCGGCATCCCAGCCGTAACTGACGTTCGCGGGGCTGCCCGGCACGGCGACGTGCGAGGTCGGATGCGCGCCGCCGCGCGTCAGCGCGACGCCGCTGACGAGATTGCGCTCGAACGGATTGCACTTGGCATCCCGCTCGTCGGAATCGATGCGATCGACCAGTTCCTCGCAGCTCACGTACGCGCGCCCGGCCGCACGCACGAACCATTCGTCGAAGAACGGGTCCGGGCTGTACAGCCGCGTGTTGCCGAGCCGGTCGGCCTTGTGCACGTGCACGAGCGCGACGTCGAGCTGGATCGCCGGCATCGCCAGCAGCACTTCGCCGTCATCGTACGGCGAGGTCACGGTGCGGAACTGCGGGTTGATCTTGACCGGCTGGTCGGTCGCCAGGCCGATGCGCGTCGGCAGGAACGGCAGCCGCATCGCCGCCGCGCGCAAGCCCCAGTGCAGCTGGCCTTCGTCGAGTTCCATCGCCTCGATCTGCCCGGACTCGCGCGCCTTGCGGAAGAACGGTTCGAGCGGGATGAAGTCGAGCGAGACGAAACCGTAGATCAGCTTTTTCACCTTGCCAGCCGCGCACAGCATGCCCATGTCGGTGCCGCCGTAGCCGACGACCGTCAGATCCTTCAACGGTGAACGCAGAATCTCGCGGACGATCGCCATCGGCTTGCGGCGTGGACCCCAGCCGCCGATGCCGATCGTCATGCCGTCACGCAGCTGCGCGACGACTTCCGCCGCAGTCATTTCCTTGTTCAACATGGCAAAGCGCTCAACCGCAGATTACACAGACGACACCGATTGAAAGCGTCATGCCGGTCTCCCTTCCTTCCTTCTGGGGAATCTGTGAAATCTGTGGTTAAAACGCCGTTCATTGAAATCCCACCGAGAAGTCGTGGCCCCAGATCGAGACCTGTTGCGTTTGCGTCGTCTCCCAGACGCCGGGTTCGACGCTGATGCCGCCGTAGCCGTATTCGATCGCGAAATTGCCGGGCGTCATCATGTAGAACGAGGTCATGCGGTCGTTCTCGTGTTCGCCGAGCGTCGCCATCAGCTTGACGCCCTGCGCCTTGAGGCGGTCGTACGCGCGGCCGACGTCGGTCAGCGAGTTGACCTCGACCATCACGTGCACGCAGCCGGCCGGGTTCGGCATTTCGGCGAGCGCGACGCTGTGATGACGGCCGGCCTTCGCGTGCAGAAAGTAAATGCGGATGTTCGGCGCGTCGGGGCCCGGCTTGAAGTTGAAGACGTCGGACAGGCCCATGCCCAGCGTTTCATGGAACAGCTTCAGCGTCGGCTCGAACGGAATCGCCGGCAGCACGGTATGGCCCATGCCCTGCGCGCCGGTCTTGAAGCCGGCGACGCCGATCGGCGAGACGAACGGCGTGCGGCCGCCGGTGTAGCCGCAGACCAGCTCGTGGCGGTTGCCGGCCGGATCGCTGAACGTCGCGACCGCCTCGGCCTTGCGCGCGGCGGCCAGCGCGGCATCGCCCGCTTGCACGGCGACGCCGGCCTTGCCGAGCGCGGCGACGGTCGCGTCGAACGCGGCGCGGTCCGCGAGCTGCCAGCCGGACGCGAGGTAACGGTCGGCATCGCCGCGGACGACGCTGATGCGGAAATCGCGTTCATCCATCTTCAGCAGCAGGCCGGCGTCATGCGCGACGGCCTGCATGCCGAGCATCTGCTCGGCGAACTGCCGCCATTTCGCAAGGTCGGTCGACTCGACGACGATGTACGCGAGCGCCTCGATTTTCAGCATGTGGAATCCGCCATGGTGGTCGGGCCGCACCCGCGTTTTGCGCCGGCAGCCGCCCGTTCATTGGTGAATGGAAATTATCGAGACCGGGTGCACCGGGAGCTTCACCCGATGAGACGAGTCAAAGCCGCGCAGATCAATGCTTTGCTCGTCTCATCGGACGAAGATCGGCGCGCGGCGATCGAAATAATGCGTGGGAATCGCGCGCCACGCGCAGACTTTTCGCCCCGCCTCCATGACCACGTCCGTTCCGCCGCCCGACGCGCGTGCCGCAGCCGCCGACGGCACCTTGCCGATCGACAGCCCGCGCGTCATCAACAGTGATGCCGACCTGCACTGGGACTGGCGCTGCGACGTGCTGGTCGTCGGTTTCGGTGCCGCCGGCGCCAGCGCCGCGATCGCCGCCTGCGAGAACGGCGCGAAGACACTGATCGTCGAACGCTTCGACGGCGGCGGCGCGACCGCACGCAGCGGCGGCATCGTCTACGGCGGCGGCGGCACGCGGCAACAGCAGCGCGCCGGCGTCGCCGATACGCCGGACGCGATGTTCCGCTACCTGCGGATGGAAGCCGGCGATGCGGTCGGCGACGCGACGCTGCGCCGCTTCTGCGACGACAGCCGCGGCCTGATCGCCTGGCTGGAAGCGCTCGGCGTGTCGTTCGACACCGATGCCGACAAGCTGACGCTGCTGCCGAAGACCTCGTATCCGAAGAACGGCACGTATCTGTATTACTCCGGCAACGAGGCGGTGAAGGAATACGCCGCGGTCGCGCCACCCGCGCCGCGCGGCCATCGCGCGCGCGGCACCGGCCTGTTCTCGGGCAGAACGCTGTTCGAGCGGCTGCGCGCACGCGTCGCCGCGCTCGGCATCCGCGTGCTGTCGCAGAGCGGCGTGCACCGCCTGATCGTCGACCGCGACAATGCCGTGCTCGGCGTCGAACTGCGCCAGTTGCCGGAAGGTTCGAAGGCCGCGCACACGCATCGCAAGCTGCTGCGCCGCGCCGAAGCGGTCCACAACGTCGCGCCGCGCTGGGCCGACCGCTTGCGTGCCCGCGCACTGGCGATCGAACTGGGCGAAGCGAAGACCGTGCTCGTGCGCGCGCAGCGCGGCGTCGTGCTGACGGCCGGCGGCTTCATCTTCAATCGTGCGATGGTCGCCGAACACGCGCCGAAGTTCGTGCAGCCGGCGCGGCTCGGCGCGACCGGCTGCGACGGCAGCGGCATCCGTCTCGGCCAGTCGGTCGGCGGCGTCGCCGCGCGGCTCGACAAGGTGTCGGCATGGCGCTTCATCAATCCGCCGGTCGACTGGCCGCAAGGCATCGTCGTCGATGCGCAGGCCGAGCGCTTCTGCAACGAACAGGTCTACGGCGCCAGGCTCGGCGTGCAGATCTGCGAACACCACGGCGGTCGCGCGTGGCTGATTCTCGACCGGCGCGCACGACGCGCGGCGATTCGCGAGGCGCTGTTCGGCGGCCTGTGGGCGTTCCAGAGCGTGCCGGCGCTGCTGCTGATGCTGTTCGCGCCGCGCGCACGGTCGGCCGCCGCGCTGGCCGCGAAGATCGGTCTGCCGCCGGACGCGCTGCGCCAGAGCATCGAACGCTATAACGACGGCGCGCGCCGCAAGCAGGACGAACTCGGCAAGAGCAGTGCGCTGCTGCAGGAACTGCGCGCGCCGTATTACGCGCTCGACATTTCCGCCGGCAACCGCGGCTTTCCGTGCCCGGCGATCACGCTCGGCGGTCTGCGCGTCAACGAAGACAACGGCGCGGTCGTCGACGTCAACGGTCGCGACCTCGCCGGCCTGTACGCGGCCGGCCGCACGGCGGTCGGCATCGCATCGAATTCATACATCAGCGGGCTGTCGATCGCCGACTGCCTGTGGTCCGGCCGCCGCGCCGGTCGCGCCGCCGCCGGCGTCGACGCGCTGCAGGCCGCGGCCTGAATCCATTTCAACGAGAACAGTAACGGGAGCATCGGCATGGGACGTGTTTCGGGAAAGGTCGCGATCATCACCGGCGCCGCCAGCGGCGTCGGCAAGGAAGACGCCCTGCTGCTGGCGCGCGAAGGCGCGCAGGTCGTGCTGACCGACGTCAATGAAGACGCCGGCCGCGCGCTCGCCAAGGACATCGGCGACGCGGCACTGTTCATCCGCCACGACATTTCATCGGAAGCCGACTGGAAATCGGTGATCGCGACGACGCAGGAAAAGTTCGGCGGCGTCGACATCCTCGTCAACAACGCGGCGATCCTCGCGTACGGCACGATCGAGACGACCACGCTGGAGCTGTGGCAGAAAATCCAGAAGGTCAATTCCGACGGCTATTTCCTCGGCTGCCATTACGGCCTGGAAGCGATGAAATCGCGGCCGAGCGGCTCGATCGTCAACATGTCGTCGATGGCCGGCATCGGCGGCCAGTCGTCGTTCTGCGCGTACAGTGCGTCGAAAGCCGCGGTCGCCGGCCTGACGCGCAGCGTCGCCGCGCATTGCCGCGCCAAGCTCTACAAGATCCGCTGCAACTCGATCCATCCGGACGGCATCGCCACGCCGATGGTGTTCAATCTGCATCAGGACAAGAACGCGCCGCCGGCGTTCGTGCGCGAGAAAGACCCGAAGCAGTTGCAGGCGCGTTTCGCGCAGCCGCAGGACATCGCCAATCTCGTGCTGTTCCTCGCCAGCGACGAATCGAAATTCATCAACGGCGCCGAGATGCGGATCGACAATGGTTATCTGATGTGGGCGGATTGAGAGCTTGTGAATAAATCTACTGCGCTCGGCATTTTGCGTGCCGGCGGTGCTCGCAATCCTCACGTACTCAAGTACGCTGCGGTTGCTCCGCTCCGGCGGCACGCAAACTGCCTTCGCTCGCTACGATTTCTTCACAAGCTCGGCACGCGGCGTTGCCTGACTCTCGAATGGAGGGAGCGGAACCTCGTGGGAAGAGATTCATGACCGAAACCGCTCCACAAGCATTCGCCGCTGCCGTCGCGCAACACCGCGAGCGCATCGCGGTCGTCGGCGAGGATGGTTCGCGGCTGACGTATGGCGAACTCGACGCGCTGCGCCGGCGCGCCGCGAAGGCGCTGATCGCGCTCGGCGTGAAAGCCGGCGATCGCGTCGCGATCTGGTCGCCGAACAATGTCGAATGGATCGTCGCGGGCCTGGCGATCCACAGCGTCGGCGCCGCGCTGGTGCCGATCAACACGCGGATGCGCGGCGCCGAGGCGGCGTTCGTGCTCGAGCGCAGCGGCGCGCGCGTGCTGTTCTCGGTCGGCCGCTTTCTCAACCAGCATTACCCGACGATGCTCGGCGCGCAGCGGCCGGCGTCGCTCGCGGCGATCGTCGTCATCGAAAACGCCGAAGCCGGCGATCTCGACTGGCCGGCGTTTCTCGCGAAGGGCGACACGATCGCCATTGATGCGGTCGACGCGCTCGCCGCTGCGGTGCAGCCGGACGACTGCCTCGATGTGCTGTTCACGTCCGGCACGACCGGCCTGCCGAAAGGCGTGGTGACGACGCACGCGCAGAACCTGCGCGCGATCGCGGCGTGGTCGCGCTGCGTCGGCCTGCATCGCGACGACCGCTATCTGATCGTCAATCCGTTCTTCCATTCGTTCGGCTACAAGGTCGGCTGGCTCGCCGGCCTGCTCGCCGGCCTGACGGTGCTGCCGCACGCGGTGTTCGACGCACGCGCGATCCTCAAACGGATCGAAGCCGAAAGGATTTCCGTGCTGCCCGGACCGCCGACGCTGTTCATCAGCCTGCTCGACGATCCCGAACGCGCGACGACCGACCTGTCGTCGCTGCGCGCGACGATCACCGGCGCCGCGGCGATCGCGCCGAGCCTGATCGAACGGATCCGCGCCGAGCTCGGCTTCGACGTCGTGCTGACCGGCTACGGTCTGACCGAGACCTGCGGCATCGTCAGCCTCTGCGATGCCGGCGACGACGCCGAGACGATCGCGCTGACGTCGGGCAAGGCGATTCCCGGCATCGAACTGCGCTGCGTCGACGGCGACGGCAACGCGCTCGGCGCCGGCGAATCGGGCGAGATCGTCGTGCG
>DASSVA010000268.1:0-6079 GCA_035706385.1 Solimonas sp.
ACACCTCGACCACCGGGCCGGCGCCTTCCTCGAAAGCGGCGTTGAACAGCTCGGGGAAGCGGTAGGCCTGCGCGGCGAGGATGCGCTGCAGCTTGATCGACACCGGCCGCGCCAAGTTGGCGACGCGCTGCCGGGCGATCGCACGCAGCGTCGCTTCGAGATCGTCGCCGACCAGCGCCTCGATCTCGGCGCGCGGCACGGTGTAGGCCGCGATCGCGCGATGCACCGCAGCGCGGAACAGCGCTTCCTTGTCGGCGTGATAGGCGTAGACGGTGCGCTTCGACATGCCGACGCGCGTGGCGATCTCCTCGATCGTCGTCTGCTCGAAACCGTGTTCGAGAAACGTGTCGAGCGCGACGCCGAGCAGTTCCTCGACGCGCTGCTGCTGGCGTTCGCGCGTCGGCCGGCCGGCGCGCGGCCGCGGCGCTCCGGTCGGGCGTTTCGGACGAACGGTCTTGTTGTCGGCGCGGTTCGGCATAATAATGGTACTCACAAGTACCCTTAATGCTGCGGGCACAGCGCGACGGTAATGGAACCGCCGCGCGCCGGAAAGGAGAAGACGATGACGGCGATCGAACGACTGACACGGCTGGTCGCGGCGGACGACCGCTACGACATCCCGTTCGAAGCGCTGCGCGACACGCAGGTCGCGGCGATGAACGAGCGCTTCGCCTCGCGCAAGGACGCGATCCGGCTGCTCGGCCATCGCGCCCGCGAAGCCGGGCTCGACGCGATCGGCAGCCACGCCGACGCGGTCGCGCTGCTGTTTCCGCACACCGCGTACAAGAGCTACCCGGAAAGCTGGCTGATGGACCAGCGCTGGGACCGGCTCGGCAAATGGCTCGACACGGTGTCGTCGCATCGCCTGCCGGCGCAGGATTGCGCGCAGATCCGCGACATCGACGACTGGATCGAACGGCTGCAGGCGCAGGGCTTCTACGTATCGTGTTCGAGCGGCACGACCGGCAAGTCGGCGATGCTGATCGCCTCGCACGCGGACATGCAGTGGTGCAGGAAGGAAGCCGTCGCCGCCTACGCCTGGGGCTCGGGCGTGACGCCGGCGCGCGACCGGCGCATTTTCGGCATGGCCGCGGTCGCGCACGTGCCGCGCAACCTGTACACCGGCGAGGCGTACATCGACGCGCTGCAGGATCCGGCGCACGAACGCTTCGCCTATCCGGTGCCGCCGATCACCGTCGGCGGACTGACGCAGATGGTCGTGCTGCGCAAGGCGATCGCCGACGGCACCGCCAGGCCCGGCGACCTGCGGAAATACGAGGAAACCTCGGCGGCGCGCCAGAAAGCGGTCGACGACGCGGTCGGCATCACCGCGCGGGCGGTCGTCGCGGCGCGCGCCGACAAGCTGCACGTGACCGGCCTGTGGGCCGGGCTCTACAACGTCGCGCGCGCCGTGCGCGAGATGGGTTACGGCGCGAAGGATTTCCATCCGGAGAATTCGATCTACGTCGGCGGCGGCCTGAAGCGCGCGAAGCTGCCGGACGACTACCGCGAATTCGTCCACGAGACCTTCAACATCGCGCCCGAGCGCAACTACCAGAACTACAGCATGCAGGAGCTGCATTCCGGCATGCCGCGCTGCCGCGCCGGCGGCCGTTATCACGTGCCGCCGTGGGTCGTGCCGCTGGTGCTCGACAAGGCCGGCGACACGCTGCTGCCGATCGGCAACGACGAATACGAAGGCCGCGCCGCGTTCTTCGATCTGGCGATCGACGGCCGCTGGGGCGGCGTGATCTCCGGCGACAAGGTGTCGATCGACTTCGGCCCCTGCCCGTGCGGCTGCAAGGGTCCGACGATTCGCGACGACATCGTCCGCTACGCCGATCTCGAAGGCGACGACAAGATCGGCTGCGCCGGCACCGTCGACGCGTATGTGCGGGGCGTGTCGTGAGCGCCGCCGTGCCGGCGGTCGTCGCCGCACCGTTCTTCCTGCGCGGCGAGCTCGTCGAAGGCCACGACGCGACGCACCGCTCGCGCGATCTCGGCGTCACGTTCGCGACGCCGGCGATCGACCTCGATCGCGCCGTGCAGCCGCGCGGCGACGTGCCGCCGCTGCTGAACGTGCCGCTCGCCGAGATCGTCGACTTCCTCGTCGAGACCGGCCAGCGCCTGCTCGCGCCCGACAATCCGTACATGCAGGAATGCTTCGAGCGCATGGCGGCGACGCATATCCTGCCGCGCAGCGTGTTCGAGACCACGGCAAGACACGCGGTCGCCTATCTCGACCGGCGCATCCTGATGGCCGAAATCGAGCAGAACTTCCCGGACCCGCGCGCGCTCGACGGCTGGATCGCGAAACAGGATTTCACCGGCCGCAGGAGCTACGTGCGCGCGTTCGCGCCGCGTCTGATCCACGTGCTGCCCGGCAACTCGCCCGGCGTCGCGGTGAAGTCGATCGCGCAGGGCGCGATGGTCAAGGCCGTCAACCTGTTCAAGATGTCGTCGGCCGACCCGTTCACGATGGTCGCGATCCTGCGCACGATGGCGGCGATCGACGCGAACCATCCGATCGTCCGTTCGATGTCGGCGGTCTACTGGCGCGGCGGCGACGCGGGCGTCGAGCAGGTGCTGTACCGGCCGCAGTACTTCGAAAAGATCGTCGCCTGGGGCGGCGGCGACGCGATCCGCAACGTCATCCAGTATCTCGGGCCGGGCTTCCAGCTCGTCTCATTCGATCCGAAGACCTCGATCTCGATGGTCGGCCGTGAAGCGTTCGCGTCCGACGCGACGCTCGCCGACGCCGCCGATCGGGCATCGGCCGACGTCATGACGCTGAACCAGGAAGCCTGCGTCGCGAGCCGCTTCGTCTATGTCGAAGGCGATCTGGAGCAGGTCGACCGCTTCGGCGAAAAACTGCAGCAACGCATCGCCGAACGCGCCGCCGCGTCCGGCGACCTGCGTCTGCTCGACCACGAGCTGCGCGAGCAGATCGAAACGTTGATGCTGATCGACGACGAGTACCGCGTCTGGGGCAAGACCGACGGTCGTGGCCTGGTGATCCGCTCCGACGAACCGGTCGACTTCCATCCGATCAACAAGACCGCGAACGTCGTCCGCGTCGCTGCGCTCGACGATGCGGTGAAGTGGGTCAACGTCGCGACGCAGACCGTCGGTTTCTACCCGTTCGATCGCATGCCGGACTACCGCGACCGCCTCGCCAGCGGCGGCGCGCAGCGCATCGTCCGGCTCGGCGAAGCCGGCCCGAGCACGATCGGCAATCCGCACGACGCGATGTATCCGATGCACCGTTTCGTGCACTGGATGGCGCACGAGGACGGCAAGGCGGCGGCGTAGCACGGCTTCAGCAGATGGCTCGGCCGCTCGCGCGTTTCCGGCAGGCGGCGGGTTTCGCTGCGCTCCACCCGCCCTGCGCAATGACGATCAATGCCTCAGACGATCTCGCCGATCACCGTGCCGACGTCGAGCGTGTCGCCGGCCGGCAGTTTCTGCTTGAGCGTACCGCTCGCCGGCGCGGTGATTTCCTGGACCGACTTGCCGGTCTCCAGCGAATAGATCGGATCGCCTTCCTTGACGGTCGCGCCGTCGGCGACCAGCCATTCGGTCAGCGTGCCTTCGGTCATCGACATCTCGAGTTTCGGAATGGTCAGTGCGGTTGCCATTGCTTTTACGCCTTGTGGGTTCTTGATCAGTTCTTGAAGGAAACGATTTCGCGAATGCGCGCGGCGATCGCCGGCGCGCTCGGAATCTGGTTCATTTCGATGTCGCGCGAATAGCCGATCGGCGCGAACGCGGCGCCGAGACGGCCGACCGGCGCTTTCAGCGTCGAGAACCGCTCCTCATTGATCGTGCTGGCGATCTCGGCGCCGAAGCCGCCGAACTCGGTCGCCGCGTGGACGACGAGCGCGCGCCGCGTCTTCTTCACCGAATCGAGCACGCGCGCGTAGTCGATCGGCAGCAGCGTACGCAGGTCGATGACCTCGCAGCCGATGCCTTCCTTCTGCAGCTCGTCGGCGGCCTTGACGCACTCGTGCACTTCCCAGCCGTAGCTGACGAGCGTGATGTCGGTGCCTTCGCGGCGGATCGCGGCGACGCCGAGCGGAATGCGGTAATCCGCGAGCGGCACTTCGCCCTTGATGCCGCGCAGCAGCTTGATCGATTCGAGGTGCACGACCGGATCGTCATCGAAGATCGAGCTGAGCAGCAGACCCTTGGCGTCGTACGGCGTGCTCGGCATCACGACCTTGAGGCCCGGCACATGCGTGAACCACGCTTCGAGCGACTGCGAGTGCTGCGCGCCGAAGCCGCCGATGCCGCCGCCGACCATCATGCGGATCACCATCGGCACATGGGTCGCGGCGCCGGACATGAAGCGCTGCTTCGCGGCGTGGTTGAAGATCTGATCCATGCACACGCCGGCGAAGTCATTGAACATGATCTCCGTGATCGGCCGCATGCCGACCAGCGCCGCGCCGACGCCGGCACCGATGATCGCCTGCTCGGCGATCGGCGTGTCGAGCACGCGCGTCGCACCGAACTTCTCCTGCAATCCCTTCGACGTGCCGAACACGCCGCCCGGCTTGCCGACGTCCTCGCCGAACGCGAACACGTTCTTGTCGGCTTCCATCGCGATCGCCTGCGCCTGGATGACGGCTTCGAGCATCAGCATGGTCTTGCGTTCGCCGATCGGTTCGATCTCGGCCTCGCGACGCGGATACCGGCCGCGCGCCGGCACGTCGTCGACGTTCGCATAGACGTCGACCAGCGTTTCCGACGCCGGCGTGTTCGGCGCGGCGAGCGCCTTTTCCATCGCCGTCTCGACTTCGACACGCGCCGCTTCGTCGATCTCGGCGAGCTGCGCTTCGCTGGCGATGCCGGACTCGATCAGCCGCGCGCGCGTGCGCGGCACCGGCCACGCGTCCTTGCCGGCCTGCAGTTCTTCCTTCGGCGCGTTGTGGTTGTCGCCGACGCCGGCGTGCGGGCCGAGACGATAAGTCGTCGCTTCGACGAACACCGGACCCTTGCCGGCACGCACCTCGTCGATCACCGTCTTCATGCCGTTGTAGAACGCGACCGGATCGTTGCCGTCGAGCTTGACGCCCTTGAAGCCGTAGCCGGCGGCGCGCGACGCGAAATCCTGGCTCGCGGTGTAGTCGGCGAGCTTGGTGTATTCGCCGTACTGGTTGTTCTGGCACAGGAAGATCACCGGCAGCTGCCATGAACCGGCGAAATTCATCGCCTCGTGCACGGCGCCGATGCTGGTCGCGCCGTCGCCGAAATTGACGATCGTCACGCGATCCTCGCCGCGCGTCTTCGCGGCGAACGCGAGACCGTTGGCGATCGGTGCGCCGGCGCCGACGATCGCCGTCGTCAGCATCGAACCCGATTTCGGATCGGAGATGTGCGGCGCGCCGCCCTTGCCCTTGTTGACGCCGGTCGCGCGGCCGAGCGCCTCGGCGAACAAACCTTCGAGATCGAGGCCCTTGGCAACCTGATCGTGGATGCCGCGATAGGTCGTCACCATGTAATCGCGCGCGCCGATCAGCTGCGAGATCGCCGCCGGTATCACTTCCTGGCCGGTCGACGGCCAGTACGAGAACAGGAACTTGCCGGCCGACAGCCCCGCCTGGATGCCTTTGTCGGTGGCGCGGATGCGCGCCATCTGGCGATAGATCTCGACCAGGGTTGCCGGCTCGATGCCGAGACCGTTATTCACTTTTGCTTGCATGCTTTGAAGTCCTGATCCGTTTTCTTGAAGCCACCGCTCAACCACAGATTGTGCAGATTGGATTCAGGCTCTTGTCTGCGTAATCCGCGCAATCTGCGGCAAAGCTCTTTTTCATCCAACAGTGTAGTTCAATTGAACGCGAATGCCTCGATCGCCTCGGCGAACGCGCGCGTGAAACGCGCAGCGTCGGCGCCGTTGATCACGCGGTGGTCGTACGACAGCGACAGCGGCAGAAACGATTTCAGCACCGGCTGGCCGGCGGCATCCGGCACGAAGCGCTCGGCGGCACGCGTGATGCCGAGGATCGCGACTTCCGGCGCGTTGATGATCGGCGAAAAGCTGGTGCCGCCGATGTGGCCGAGCGACGACAGCGAG
>DASSVA010000269.1:0-2038 GCA_035706385.1 Solimonas sp.
ACGGACGCGCGGCTGCCGATCTGTTCGAGCAGCACGTCGCTGACCAGCGCCGCGTACAGCGCGACCGTCGCGGCGATACCGGCGGCGTCCCGCGGCTGGGCGATCCAGCGGCCGTGCGCACGCGGATAGGGTCCGACGCCATGCGCCCAGGTCGGCAGCGCCAACGCCTGATCGGCGACCACCCGCGGCAGCGCGTCGAGCATCGCATGCTGGATTTCGGGCAGATCGATGCGGGCCAGCCGTTCGATCTCGCGGCCGCCCATGAAACGCGCCGACGGCACCGGCCGGCCGTCGACGTCGACGTTGATCAGGCAGTCGCGCGCCTCGTCGAGCGACAGTTGCGCGAGCGTTGCCGGCGTCACCGATCGCATCGCGACGAACCAGGTTCCGGTCGACAGCACGGTCGCTTCGCCGTCGCCGATCTCGGCAAAGCCGCGCGCGCCGTACAGCGCCGCGTTCGAATCGTGAACACCGCAATGCACCGCCAGCGCCGGCGACAGACCGGTGCGCTCCGCCCATTCCGGCGACAGCGTGCCGAGCACGTCGCCGGCGCGTCGCAGCGGTGCCAGCCGCGTCGCCCACCCTTGCGTCCGCGCCAACGCGCTCGGCTGGCTTTCGTACGGATTCCACAGATCGCTGTGGCAGCCGAGACTGCTGACTTCCGATGCCGCGACGCCGCACAACCGCCACGCCCAGAACTGCGGCCACGGCACGATGCGCAGCGACGGATCGTCGAACGGCACGGCCTGCATCCGTTGCAGACGGAACAGTTGCGCGCCGAGATTGAGCCCGTCGGGCAGACGCGGCGAACCGCTATGCGCGAACGCGTCGCGACGGGATTCGTAATCGCGACGGACCGTTTCGGGAATGCCGTCCTCGTAATCGAGCACCGGATGCGCGAGCGCATCGCCGCGCAGCAGCGCCGCCGCGGCGCCGTGCGCGACCGGCACCAGCGCGGCGACCGGACCGGATTGCGCGAACTCGCGCAGAACCTCGACGGCCCGGCGCTCGATGCCTTCGACGTCGAGCACGCGCAATCCGGCATGTTCGCGCTGCGGATGGGTCCGCGAGCGCTGCGCCAGCAGGCGGCCGTGCGCATCCCAGAGACTGAGCTTGGCGAGCGTCTTGCCGATGTCCCAGACGACGACGCGTCCGGGCAGCGCCTCAGGTTCGAAAGCCATGTCGATGATTATTAGTGATCGTTTACGATCTTTTGTGATTGCTTAACGCTAGCACAATGATTAGAGTTGCACCATGAGCACGAACAGCAGCGCGACTCCTTTCGCCATTCCCGATAACCGCTGGTCGGCCGCGCACGCCGACACGCTGACGCCCGAAGCCTTGCTGCTGTACCGCTCGAACCTGCTCGGCTCCGATCTCACGGTCACCAATTTCGGCGGCGGCAATACTTCCGCCAAGCTCGATGGCGTCGATCCGCTGAGCGGCGAGCCGGTCAAGGTCTTGTGGGTCAAGGGTTCGGGCGGCGACATCGGCTCGATGACGCTCGACGGCTTCGCGACGCTTTACCAGGACAAACTGCTCGGCCTCGAACGTCTTTATCGCGGCATCGCGCATGAAGACGAGATGGTCGCCTATCTGCCGCACTGCACGTTCGCGCTGAATCCGCGCGCGGCGTCGATCGACACGCCGCTGCACGCGTTCCTGCCGTTCGCGCACGTCGATCATCTGCATCCGGATTCGGTGACCGCGCTGGCGGCATCGCGCAACGGCGAAACGATGACGCAGGCGATCTATCGCGGCAGCGTCGGCTGGCTGCCGTGGCAGCGTCCGGGTTTCGATCTCGGCCTGCGGCTGCGCGATTACGTCGCGAAAAATCCGCAGCTGCGCGGCGTCGTGATGGCCGGCCACGGCCTGATCTGCTGGGGCGATACGGCGCGCGGCTGTTACGACAATTCGATCGCGCTGATCGCCGCCGCCGCGCGTTTTCTCAACGAATGTCTCGCGCAGGGCGAGGCATTCGGCGGCCGGGTCGTCGCGCCGCGCGCGCCCGGACAGCGCGCCGCGACCGCCGCGCGGC
>DASSVA010000270.1:0-5953 GCA_035706385.1 Solimonas sp.
AGCTGGAACGACTGCACGATGAACTCGAGTTCGCGGATGCCGCCGCGGCCGAGCTTGATGTTGTCTTCCTGGCCGCGCCGCGCGACGTCGTCGGCGATCAGCGCCTTCAGCTCGCGCAGGTTGCCGATCGCGTTGTAATCGAGATAACGGCGATAGACGAACGGCCGCAGCGCCTTGAGCAGCGCATGACCAGCCTCGATATCGCCGGCAACCGGTCGCGCCTTGATCAGCGCGTAGCGTTCCCACTCGCGGCCATGCACCTGGTAATAGTCTTCGAGCGCCGCGTACGACACCGACAGCGCGCCGGCCGAGCCGAACGGCCGCAGCATCAGGTCGACGCGAAACACGAAACCGTCCTCGGTCGCGCTCGCGAGCACGCGCTGCACGTCCTGCGCGAGCCGCACGAAATACTCGTCGTTGCTGAGACCGCGCGCGCCGTCGGTCTCGCCGGCGTCGCCGTGGCAGAAGATCAGGTCGATGTCGGACGAGTAGTTCAGTTCGCGGCCGCCGAGCTTGCCCATGCCGAGCACCAGCGCCCGGACTTCGTTGCCGGCCGCGTCGCGCGGCACGCCGAAGCGCTGACGCAGACGCCGCCCGGCCGCATCGAGCGCGACCTGCAGGCAGGCGTCGGCGAGCGCCGACAGATCGCCGAGCGTCTCGTCGAGCGACGCGAGGCCGGCGATGTCGCGCACCGCGATCCGCGCCATCTCGGCGCGCCGCGTGCGTCGCAGGCGGCGCATCAGCTGCGGCTCGTCGTCGCCGGCGCCGGCCGCCGACAGCGCCGCGGCCAGCTCGCCGGCATCGCGCGCACGCATCAGCGCCGCGAAATCGGCGTGCTCGTCGTCGAACAATCGCGCGAACGCGTCGGCGGCGAACGGACTGGCGGCGAACACGCGCGGCGCGACGCCGGCGAGCGCCGGCACGCGTTCGGCGAAACGCCGGCACCACTGCTGTTCGCTCAGATCACCGTACATGCGTCGCGAATCAGCCGTTCGCGACGTGCAGCGCCGGCCGCCGCTGCGACCACGGCTGCGCCTGTTCGATCTGCGCCGCGAGACGCAGCAGCAGACCTTCGCCGCCCGGCGCGGCGACGAACTGCACGCCGAGCGGCAGACCGGCCGCCGTCCAATGGGTCGGCACCGACATCGCCGGCACGCCGGTCAGGTTCGCGAGCTGCGTGAACGGCACCCACTTGAGATTTTCCTGGACCATCTGCTCGACGATGTCGGTTTTCAGCAGCAGGCCTTCGAGGCCGAGCGCAAGCAGCACGCGCAACGCGCGCTGCTGCCAGTCCGGCGTGCGGATCTCGCCGACGCGCGCCGGCGGCAGCGCCAGCGACGGCGTCAGGAACAGGTCGTAGCGCTGGTGGAACTCGCCGAGCTGGCGCGCGTATTCGTTCCAGCGCATATAGCCTTCGACATAGACGTTCGCGCGCGTCGCGCGGCCGAACGCCGCCATCGCGCGCGTGTCGAGTTCGAAGTCGCTTTCGCGGCAAGCGGTGCGGCGGCGCACGTCGTCCATCGTCGCCGCGCAGGTTGCGAACCACATCGTGATGAAGTCCTTGCCGAGCTGCGGACCGTCGATCTGCGGCTCGGATTCCTCGACGTGATGGCCGAGCGATTCGAGCAGATGCGCCGCATCGCGCACCGCCTGCACCGCTTCGGCGTCGACCTTCGTTCCGATCGGCGAACGTGCGGTGAAGCCGATCTTCAGGCGGCCCGGATCGCGGCCGATCTCGTCGCGATACGGCCGCTCCGGCGGCGCGATATGGAACAGCGCGCCGGATTCGGGACCATGCGTCGCGTCGAGCATCGCCGCGCTGTCGCGCACGCTGCGCGTCAGCACGTGATCGATCACCGCGCCATGCATGCGCTCGACATAGCGCGGACCCTGCGGCGTACGGCCGCGGCCCGGCTTGAGGCCGAACAGGCCGCAGTGCGCGGCCGGCAGGCGGATCGAGCCGCCGCCGTCATTGGCGCCGGCGATCGGCACGATGCCGGCGGCGACGGACGCGGCCGAGCCGCCGCTCGAACCGCCCGGCGTGTGATCGGCATTCCACGGATTGCGGCACGGCCCCCAGGCGTCGGGCTCGGTGATGCCCTTGGCGCCGAATTCCGGCGTATTGGTGCGGCCGAACACGACCACGCCGGCGCGCAGCCAGCGCTGCATCATCTCGGCGTGTTCGGTCGGCGCGAACCGCGGATCCTTCAACACGCGCGTGCCGTACGAGGTCGGCACGCCGGCGTATTCCTGGCACAAGTCCTTGGCGAGAAACGGCACGCCGGCGAACGGACCGTTGAGCGGCGCCGCGGCGCGCGCGCGCGCGATGTCGTGCATCGGCCGGACGATCGCGTTGAGCTGCGGATTGAGTTTCTGCGCACAGGCAATCGCCGTTTCGAGCAGCTCGGCGGCCGTGACCTCACCGCGCTGCACCAGTTCGGCGAGTCCGAGCGCGTCGTGGCGCGCGTATTCGGCTGCGGAAATCATCATTTCTTCCCCAAATGGTCGTGATCCGCCATAGAGTAGCGTCCAAACCGCTCGGCAGGAGACCGCCATGAACAGCTCGACGACCGCGCCGCTCGCCGCGACGCCCGTTGCGGCACCGGCCTGGGCGCGCACGCTGCGCCGCTTCAACGACTGGTGGCTGACCGACATCGGCGGCGGTCCGCGCGTGCTCAAGTTCGCATGGGTCATCAACACGCAGAAGGCTGGCACGTTTTTCTTCCTCGGCGCGCTGATGCTGTATTACGCCGGCCGCACGCCGGCGGCGACCTCGACCGCGGCGTGGATTTATCTGGCGATGCACGGCAGCTATGGTCTGGTCTGGCTGACCAAAGACCTCGCGTTCCCCGATCCGAACTGGCAGAAACGCGTGACCTGGGGCGCCGCGCTGTGCGGCGCGTTCGGCCTGGCGATGTACTGGAGCTTCGGCTGGCTGCTGATCTCCGGCATCGCGAGTCCGCACTATCCGCTGCCGGACGCGGCGTGGTTCTGCCTGTGCATCAGCCTGTGCATCGTCGGCAGCGTCATCATGATCGCCGCCGACGCGCAGAAATATTTCACCTTGCGCGTAAAGCGCGGTCTGATCACCGACGGCATGCACCGCTACGTGCGCCATCCGAACTATCTCGGCGAGATGATGATCTACGCGAGCTTCGCGCTGATGGTCGGCCACTGGCTGCCGTGGGCGTGGCTGGCGATCATCTGGTCGACGCTGTTCGCGACCAACATGGCGATGAAGGAAGCGAGCATGTCGCGCTACCCGGAATGGGCGGCGTATCGCAAGCGGACCTGGTGGCTGCTGCCCGGCATCTTCTGAACCTGTCCTCAAAGCTACTGCGCTCGGCATTTCGGGGCCGTCCGGTGCTCGGAATGCTCCTGTATTGCGACATACACTGCGCTTCCTGCGCTCCGGGCGGCCCCGAACTGCCGTCGCTCGCGACGCTTTGAGAACAGGTTCCCGTGCGCGTCACGACCGGAAGATGAAATACACCGCGCCGCACATGCACAGCGCCGCCCACAGGTAGTCGAGCTTGATCGGCTGCTTCATGTACAGCACGACGAACGGCACGAACACCGTCAGCGTGATCACTTCCTGCAGGATCTTCAGTTGCGGCAGCGTCAGCGCCGTGTAGCCGATGCGGTTCGCCGGCACCTGGAACAGGTATTCGAAGAACGCGATCGACCACGAGACGATCGCCGCCACGTACCACGCGCGATTTTCGAGGTTCTTCAGGTGCGCGTACCAGGCGATCGTCATGAACACGTTCGACAGCAGCAACAGTCCGGCGGTCTGGACAATCACCGGCAGCGTGAAGGGCATCGCAAGCTCCTGAGTGGCTCGACTCAGTCTGACGCGCAAGAAAAAGGCCGGCAATCATGCCGGCCTTTTCGCGATCCGCGTCACAGCGGGATGACCGACGCCTCGCGCGTGTAGTGCACGTAGCCGAGGCTCGCGCCGGCGCGCAGGCCGACGCCGGTGCGGATCGGCGCGAGCACGATGTCGCCGCTCTTCTGATAGTTCAGGCCGACGCCGGCGACGACGTACAAGCTGCCGTCGACCGCCGGGAAGCGCTGGAACAGCTGGCTCGACGAACGCAGGTTGTAGACCAGCGTGAACACCTTCGACGCATTGCCGCCGAAGTCCCAGCCGATCGACGGACCCTGCCAGTAAACCTTCTGGCTGTCGCCGCCCTTGTACTGCAGCACGCCTTTGCCGTAACGCAGGCCGACGACGATCGCGCCGCCGCCTTCGGTGCCGGTGATATAGGCGTTCGGCTGGCCGTAATCGGCAAACGCCTTTTCGATCGCCTTCGCCAGACCTTCGCTCGACGAACCGAAGAACTTGGTCGCGGCGTCGCGGACTTCCTCGGCGCTGTAGGTTTCGCTCGTCGCCGGCGCCGCGGCCGGCGCGGCGGCGCCGTCGACCGGCTGCGGCGCCTGGATGTCGCCCGACGGTGGCGGCTCGTCCTGCGCGAATGTCGTCGATGCGAGGCCCATCGACATGACGAGGCCGAAACTCCAGCCGAGCCGCCGGATCGTGCGCGAAACGTTCATGGGATATTCCTGGTGAGTGCGCGGGGTGCGGTGGGCCGATCGTGCCGCATGGCTCTTAATCGCCCCTGAATTGTCATCGCCGCTCAGCCGCCGGCGGCGATCCGCGTGCGGACGAAATCGGCATGCGGCACGAACAGCAGATCGGCGAGCTGACGAATCAGGCCTTCCTCGCGCGGTTCGACGTGGCCGTCGGCGAGCGCGACCTGCCACAGCCAGACCAGCAGCTCGCGCTTGCCGTCGGCGTCGAGTTCACGGTTCAGCGCCGCGACGAACTCGTGCAGCGAGACCGCGGTACCCGCGCTGTCGGCGGCGCGCTCGATCAGCGCATCAGTCTGCGCCGCGTCGAGCTGCAGGCCGCGCGCGAGCTGTTCGCGGATCAGTTTCAGCTCGTCGGCGCTGCGCTCGAAATCGGCGCGCGCCGTTTCCAGCAACAGCACCGCCATCGCCAGATGGCGATCGACCGCCGCCTTCGGCGGTGGCGGCGTCAATGCGGCCGACAGTTTGCGGAGAAAGCTCATCGCGCCATGCGTCGATCAGAACGAGAAACCGAGACGAAGGTTGTAGACATTGTTCTTGCCGAAACGTTCGTATTCCGGCGTCAGTCCGAGAAAACCGAGCGCGATCCGCGCGCCGACGAAGACGCGACTCGCATCGACGTTCTCGTCGCGCAGACCGGTGCTGGCCTTGAGATCCTTGTCGGGATCGGCGCTCGCCGAGACGTAGCCGACGCCGAGGTACGGCGTCACGAACGCGAAGCCTTTCGACAACATCGCATCGACGCCCCACGCGCTGTAATCGAAGTCGTCGATGCCGGTGCTGAGCGTGTAGTTCGCCTCGACCGCGAGCGCCGGTTCGGCGACGCCGCCTTCGAGGATCGCGTAGCGCAACTGGAACCCGTAGGCGGCCGCGCCGTCGGCGGTCGGCACGACCGCGTAGAACGCGCCGAGATCGATGCCGTACGGCAGGCCCTTGTTGACGACCGCGCCGACCATGCCGAGCTGCTTGACCTTGTCGCCGGTCAGCGTCTTCCAGTCGCCCTCGTGTTCGGTCGGCACGTAACTGCCGATCGCGGCGATGCCGAAGCCGAGCAGGCCGGTCGCTTCGGCCGGCGCGACGATCTTGTAGTTCAGCGTCGCGGCGATGTCTTTCGCGGCGCCGTGGAACGCCTGCCGGCACGCGTCGGGCGTGCTGCCGCAGGAGATGTCGAGATCGTCGGCGAACGCATTCGAGGCGAGGCCGAGCAGCAAGGCGGCGGACAGAAGACGGCGGATCATGGTTTCTCCGTGCGGGTTCAGGGCGATCGAAAACGCGTTCAGGATACCGCGAGCCGCGTTTGCAGGAACGGCAGCACGACGTCGCTCAGATCGTTGAGCCGGCCGTGATAGAAATGCCCGGC
>DASSVA010000271.1:0-3937 GCA_035706385.1 Solimonas sp.
TCACGTTCCGGATCGCCGGAGCGCTGGCATGACGGTCTATCACGTCGTCGAATTCCTGATCGTCGCCGCCGCGGTCGGTTTCAGCGGCTGGAATCTCGCGAAGCGCTTCCTGCCGCAACGCGGCGGCACGGCGAAAAGCGGATGTTCGGGCTGCGATACCTGCGGCGGCTGCGGCACGCCGACGCCGCCCGCCGCGAACAAGTCCGAACAGCCGGTGCATTTCCGTCGCTGACGCCGTGAGATAATGCACGCGCTGCGGCGAACCCGCATGCGCCACCCACGATAGCCCGCCGCGTTTTCGCGCCGCGGCCGTTCTGCCGTTGCTCCGAGCTGCGCGATCATGACCGCCCCTTCCCGCTCCGTTCTCACGCCGCCGCTGCCGGAGGGCGCGGTCTCGTGGACCGGCCTGCGCGGCGGCGCGACGCCGCTGGCGATCGCGCAACTCGCGCGCCAGCACCCGCATCTGGTCGTCGCGCTCGCCGCCAGCGAACAGCACGCCTACCGGCTCGAAGTCGAACTGCGCTTCTTTCTCGGCGAACTGCCGCTCGTCCATCTGCCGGACAGCGAAGTGCTGCCTTACGATCAGTTCTCGCCGCACCAGGAAATCCTCTCGCAGCGTCTGTCGGCGCTGCACCGGCTGCCGCAGATGCGGCGCGGCGTCCTGCTGACGACGGCCGACCAGCTGATGCGGCGCCTGCCGCCGCGCGGCTGGCTCGCCGGGCGCGCGTTCGACATCAAGGTCGGCGACCGGCTCGATCCGCTCGCTTTCCGCGAACAGCTGATCGCCGCCGGTTATCAGTCGGTGTCCGAGGTCCAGGCGCAAGGCGAGTTCGCGGTGCGCGGCGCGCTGCTCGATCTGTTTCCGATGGGCGCGCCGGATGCGTATCGCATCGACCTGTTCGACGACGAGATCGAAACGATCCGCACCTTCGATCCGGAAACCCAGCGCAGCGAGGACAAGGTGCAGGCGATCCGCCTGCTGCCGGCGCGCGAATTCCCGACCGACCGCGACGGCATCGAGACGTTCCGCAAACGCTACCGCGAATATTTTCCCGGCGATCCGTCGCGCTCGCGGATCTACGCCGAGGTCAGCAAGGGCCTGATGCCGGGCGGCATCGAGTCCTGGCTGCCGCTGTTCTTCAGCGACGGCACGTCGATGCTGACCGATTACCTGCCGGACGATGCGCTGCTGGTCGCCGACGGCGCCCCCGGCAGCAGTTTTGAGGGGGCGCTCGACCAGGACTGGCAGCAGATCGGCGAACGGCACGAGCGCTACAGCGGCGACCTCGAACGGCCGCTGATGAAGCCCGACGAGCTGTTCGTCGCGCCGGCCGCGGTGATGAAGGAACTCGGCCGTTTCGCGCGCGCGACGATCGGCGGCACGCTCGAACCGCGGCTCGCGTTCGCGGTCGACGAAGCGCGCGCCGGTGCCGATAACGTGCGCATCCAGCTCGCCGGCCTCGCCGCCGACGAGAAAGTGCTGTTCGTCGCCGAATCGGCCGGTCGTCGCGAAGCGCTGCTCGGCTTCCTGAAACCGCTCGGCGTGCTGCCGCGCGAGCACGCGAACTGGGCCGACTTCGTCGAGCACGGCAAACGCTACGGCATCACGCTCGGTCCGCTGCAGGAAGGCTTTCGCCTCGACGTCGACCGGCTGACCGTCATCAGCGAAGCGCAGGTGTTCGGTCAGCGCGCGCCGGCCGCCGAGACGCGCCGCAAGAATCGCATCCGCGATCCGGAAACCGTGCTGCGCGACCTGTCGGAAATCTCGCAAGGCTCGCCGGTCGTGCACGTGCAGCACGGCGTCGGCCGCTACGTCGGCCTCGTGACGCTCGACGCCGGCGGCATCGAGACCGAATACCTCGTGCTCGAATACGCCGGCGGCGACAAGCTCTACGTGCCGGTCACGTCGCTCAATCTGATCCACCGTTACGCCGGTACCGAACCCGAGCACGCGCCGCTGCACGGGCTCGGTTCGGACCGCTGGAGCAAGGCGCAGGCCAAGGCGCGCGAGAAGGCGCACGACGTCGCCGCCGAACTGCTGCAGATCCAGGCGCGGCGCGCCGCCAAGCCGGGGCTCGCGCTCGAGTTCGACGAAACCGATTACGCGCGCTTCATCGAAGGCTTTCCGTTCACGCCGACCACCGATCAGCAGAAAGCGATCGACGCCGTGCTCGCCGACATGCGCTCGGAGAAAACGATGGACCGCGTGGTCTGCGGCGATGTCGGCTTCGGCAAGACCGAAGTCGCGCTGCGCGCCGCGTTCGTCGCCGCGCGCGGCGGACGGCAGGTCTGCATGCTGGCGCCGACCACGCTGCTCGTCGAACAGCACGCGAAGAATCTCGCCGACCGCTTCGCCGACTTCCCGATCCGCGTCGCGTCGCTGTCGCGGCTGCGTTCGACCAAGGAGCAGAACCAGACGCTGAAGGAACTGGCGGACGGCAAGCTCGATGTCGTGATCGGCACGCATCGTCTGCTGCAGGACGACATCCGCTTCAACGATCTCGGCCTGGTGATCGTCGACGAGGAGCACCGCTTTGGCGTGCGCCACAAGGAGCGGCTGAAGAACCTGCGCGCCGAAGTCGACCTGCTGACGCTGACCGCGACGCCGATCCCGCGCACGCTGAACATGAGCCTCGCCGGCCTGCGCGACCTGTCGATCATCGCCACGCCGCCGCCGTCGCGCGTCGCGATCAAGACCTTCGTCTCCGAATGGACGAACCCGCTGATCTACGAAGCCTGCCTGCGCGAATTGAAACGCGGCGGCCAGATCTATTTCCTGCACAACGAAGTCCGCGACATCGAACACTTCGCGCGCAAGATCCAGGAACTGGTGCCGGAAGGCCGCGTGCGCTTCGCGCACGGCCAGATGCGCGAGCGCGAACTCGAACAGGTGATGCTCGATTTCTACCACCAGCGCTTCAACATCCTGGTCTGCACGACGATCATCGAATCCGGCATCGACGTGCCGAGCGCGAACACGATCCTGATCGATCGCGCCGACGCGCTCGGCCTCGCGCAGCTGCACCAGCTGCGCGGCCGCGTCGGCCGGTCGCATCATCGCGGCTACGCGTATTTCCTCGTGCCGTCGAAGCGCGCGCTCAATCCCGACGCGCAGAAGCGGCTCGACGCGATCGAGACGCTCGGCGATCTCGGCTCCGGCTTCGCGCTGGCGACGCACGATCTGGAAATCCGCGGCGCCGGCGAACTGCTCGGCCAGGACCAGTCGGGCCAGATCGAGGAAGTCGGCTTCACGATGTACGCCGAGCTGCTTGCGCGCGCGGTCAAGGCGATCCAGCGCGGCAAACTCGACGATGCGCCGTTCGGCACGGCCGACTGCGAGATCGATCTCGGCATCGCCAGCCTGATTCCCGATACCTACATTCCCGACGTGCACGCGCGCCTGACGCTGTACAAGCGCATCGCCGAAGGCGCCGACGAAGCGACGCTGCACGAACTGAAAGTCGAGATGATCGACCGCTTCGGCCTGCTGCCGGCGCCGGCCGAACGGCTGTTCGACGCCGCCCAGCTGCGCATCGCCGCGCAGGCGCTCGGCATCAAACGGTTGCGCGCCGGCGCACGCTCGATCACCGTCGAATTCTCGGAGCGGCCGAACATCGAGCCGATCCGCCTGATCAAGCTGATCCAGACGCAGCCGAAGACCTACAAGCTCGAAGGCCAGAAGCGCCTGCACTGCTACGGCAATTTTGAGACCGCCGAAACGCGCGTGCCGGCGGCGGCGGCGTTGCTGGCGACGCTCGGCGCCTGAGCGGCGGGTAGTGCCTCCGTTTGAAATAAAAGCATCCGTCATTGCGAGTCGCGCAGCGGCGAAGCAATCCAGCGGCACGGCCGGATTGAGCCCTGCAGCTGGATTGCTTCGTCGACCTTCGGTCTCCTCGCAATGACGAATTTCAAACTGAGGCACGACTGAGCGGCGCAC